>JBFHSP010000001.1:0-53848 GCA_041591085.1 Kangiellaceae bacterium
ATGTTAGCCACAAAACTAGAAGAGTTGAAACATAAAGTAGCTAAAACTTATTGTTTTTAAGATAGTGAGTCAGTTTATTCAGCTTTTCTTATCCCACGTTCAGGTTAAATGGATTTAAAATAAAAATCTTTCCTTAGCTATTTCAACGCTTTTTAAGTTCATGTCTTTTATCATTGACCGACAGTAATTAAGCCAAACAATTGACAGTTGAGTCTCTCGCGTATTTCTAGTAATGCTAACTTATTGAAATTTCTATCTTATTAATATTTGGCACGTTTCTGGCATTTTGGTTCTCGGGTAATAATTTTATGACCGTGAATATGGAACCGAATATGACTGTGGCACAAACTTCACCTCAGCAATCCGTAAAAACGCATTTTGATCAAAGTGCGGTAGCCGAGTTGTTACAGACGCCCGTTTCCGATAAATCCATCGATATTGAGGTGTTGCAACAAGCTTTTGCGCAAATAAATAACTTGTCTCAAAATTTTGTTCATTCCTATCAAAATTTAGAAGGTCAGGTTGAAACCTTAGCCGATAAGTTATCTAAAGAAGTTCGCCAAAAAGAAAAGCAGTTACAGGAAAGAGAGCGCGTCGCTTCGCAACTACAGCATTTATTAGCCATTTTGCCCTGTGGTGTGGTTCTGCTTGATGATCGAGGTGTGGTACAGGAATGTAATGCTGTAGCCGTGGACTTATTAGGTCGTCCCTTACTGAGAGAGAAGTGGATTGAAATCATTCAAAGAAATTTTGCTCCTCGATTTGATGATGGTCATGAAGTTTCTTTGAAGGATGGCCGTCGCGTAAAAATAGAAACACGCTCACTTGATTATGAGCCAGGACAATTGGTAGTTCTTACAGACTTAACTGAAACCCGAAAACTGCAGGACCAGGTCAATCAAGATAAGCGATTATCGAGTATGGGCAAAATGATGGCGTCATTGGCTCATCAAATTAGAACGCCTTTATCAACAGCACAATTGTACTCAGAGCATTTAGCCAATCCAAAATTAGATGAGCAATTGCGCGTTAGCTTCTCAAATAAACTAATGAGTTGCTTGCAGCATTTAGAAACTCAAGTTGCCGATATGCTGTCATTTGCTAAAAGTGGTGGCATTAAAAAACAAACTATATCAGTACTAACATTTGAAAAACGTTTAGTTGAACACCTAATCGGTTTATTTCCAAATTTATACATTTCTGGCATTGAATATGAGCGCCCAGACTCATTTTGCATAAGCATTAATCTAGATGCGTTAATCAGTGCGCTGTCGAATTTAGTAGAAAATGCCTACCAAGCTAAACCCGAGGCGACTGAAAGTGACTTTAAAGTGCGATTGGTTCTATCACTGAATCATAACCGAGTTGAAATGCAAGTTATTGATAACGGTATTGGCATAGCAAGTCATCAACTCGAACATATTTTTGATCCATTTTTTACGACTAAATCGCAAGGAACTGGATTAGGTCTTGCAGTCGTTCATGGGGTAGTAAAAGCAATGGATGGCAGCATTCGGGTTGAATCGGAACCCAATAAAGGAACTGAATTTACAGTGTCGCTGCCGGTGTTTCAAAACGTTAACTAATTTTCCAATTAAGAGTGAACTCATGAAGTCAAATACGGTATTAATTGTTGAAGATGATGCGGCTCTTAGAGAAGCCATTATTGATACTTTACAACTAAGCGGCATTGCAACCATGCAAGCTGACTCTGTCGAAGCTGCAATTGCGCAATGGTCAAAACAGATCCCTAGTGTAGTTGTATGCGATGTTAACTTAGGGAGTAAAAAGGGAACCGATTTTCTTGCTTTTATTCGTAGTAAAGATGCAATGACTCCCTTTGTTTTGATGACTGCTTATGGAACCATCGATATGGCTGTTTCGGCTATGCAAAATGGTGCCAATGAGTTTATTCAAAAACCATTTAATCCAAGTACTTTGATTGAAATTTTACATCGCTATTTAGAAGCGCAAAATGAATCAAGCATAGAACCGATTATTGAAGATACTAATAGTAAACAGCTTTATCAGTTAGCGTCCAAAATTGCAGTAACAGACTCAACTGTTTTGCTTAATGGTCCTAGCGGATCAGGTAAAGAAGTAATGGCTTCATTTATCCATCGGCACTCAAACCGTAATCAAGGACCCTTCGTTGCAATTAACTGTGCGGCAATCCCAGAAAATATGTTGGAAGCGACATTGTTTGGTTATGAGAAAGGCGCATTTACTGGAGCTCATCAAGCGTGTCCAGGTAAATTTGAGCAGGCCAATGGAGGTACTATTTTGCTAGATGAGATTTCAGAAATGGACCTTGGATTGCAAGCAAAAATTTTGCGAGTGTTGCAGGAGCGCGAAGTTGAGCGACTTGGTGGAAGAAAGTCCATCGATTTGGATGTTCGGGTAATTGCTACAACCAATCGCGATTTAAAACTAGAAGTACAAGAAAAAAGATTCAGAGAAGATCTTTATTTCAGGCTCAATGTATTTCCATTATCGTGTTTAGCGCTTGCAAACAGACGAGGAGATATTATTCCTTTATGCGAGCGACTGTTGGAAAAATACGCCAAACAAAATCGGCTTAATACTCCTCAAATAACCACAGCTGCACGTTCTCAGTTATTAAGCTATGCATGGCCAGGCAATGTAAGAGAGTTAGATAACATTGTTCAGCGATGTTTGATTTTGTCTGGGGGACAAGACATAAACCCGGAACACTTAATGTTCGAAAGCAGTCATGAAGTGCTAAATGTACAACCACAAGAGATAGAGCCAGAGCAAGCTACGTCGAGCTTAGGAAAGGGCGTAAGAGAACACGAATTTCAATTGATTGCCGATGCGCTCAAGCAATGCAAAGGAAAGAAAAAGCAAGTCGCTGAAGAATTAGGAATTAGCCCTAGAACACTGCGTTATAAATTAGCAAAAATGCGTGAGCTTGGTTATGAGTTTTCAGCATAACTTAGTAAGGAGTAAATAAATATGACCCAAATTACACCCGATCAAATAATGGCGCAAATGCGTAGGTTGCAATCAATTGCGCAAAGTCAAAATTTGCAAAGCGGACCGGCAGTACAGTCGCCCAACAATCAATTCAATACGGTGCTTAAAGATGCGCTCAATACTGTCAGTACTCATCAAATGAATGCCGCTGATGCAGCAAAAAAAATAGAAATGGGCGATGGTGGTGTCAGTTTGGTAAAAGCAGTGATTGCTTCACAAAAAGCATCGGTTGCTTTTGATGCAGCGGTTCAAGTAAGAAACCGCGTTGTAAGCGCATACCAAGACATTATGAATATGCCAATTTGATTGAGGATTAAATGGTGGCCGACGCAGCAACAGATTTAGCAACAGTAGACAATACCGGTGGTTTTTTACCGGGCATGAGTAGTTTAAATATATTTAAGCAATTAGGTTTAATGATTGGCTTAGCCGCGAGTGTGGCTTTAGGTGTATTTATAGTGCTTTGGGGAAGTGAGCCTGATATGCGCTCCTTAGGAAAAACCGACGGCACCAGTGCCATGGACATTGTTTCGTATTTAGAGCAGCAAAATATTCCCTACCGTTTTGATCCAAGCGGAGCCATACAAGTACCACAAGATCGTTACCAACGAATTACTCTAGAGTTGCAATCACAAGGAGTGATGTTAGGTGATAGTGCTGATCAATATTTGCATAAGGAAACCGGATTTGGTGTTTCTCAGCAATTAGAAAAAGCGCGATTGCAACGTAGTCAAGAAATGCAATTGGCAAAGACTATTGCTGAATTTTCTGGCATTCGTTCTGCAAAAGTCCATTTGGCTTTACCTAAAGAAACAGCCTTCCTAAAACATAGGAAAGACCCGAGCGCTTCGGTTTTATTAAGTTTATACGGAAACCGTACGCTTGATGATGAGCAAGTCCGAGCGATTGTTGACTTAGTGACTGGCAGTGTACCTAATTTAGAATCCAACAAAGTCACAGTGACGGACCAATTTGGTCGTTTGCTTCATTCGGGAACCCAATCTAATCAAGAGCGTGAAAGTAATCGTGAATTAAAAATAATGCGTGAACAACAAGCGGACTATCAATCAAAAATCCAACAAATTTTATTGCCGATTGTGGGTGAAGGTAATTTTACGGTTCAAGTCAACGTGGATATGGACTTCACTAAATTGGAACAAACCCAGCAGTCGTTTAACCCAGAAATATCCGCGGTTAGAAGTGAACGTACTTTAGAGAATCAATCAAGTAACGGAGCTCCTACAGGAGTGCCTGGAGCACTAAGCAATCAACCTCCAGCTGCAGCGACTATTCCAGAAAATCTACGCGCGAATGGTGCTAATAATGTAACGGAACAATCGGGCAATAGGCGAGTAGAAGCTGAGCGCAACTACGATTTAGATACCACCATTAGCCATATAAAACAGCAAGTAGGTATTGTTAAAAAGGTGAGCGTATCGGTAGGGTTAGATTTTATTGATAATGCAGCTACTGACGATGGAAGCGGAACTTTTGAAGCTCGTATTGCTCGCCCACAAAATCAAATTGACAATATTACACGAATGATTAGAGGGGCTATTGGCTTTAACGCTAATCGCGGAGATCTCGTTGAGGTGGAAAGCTTTGATTTTGTTCGGCCAGAACAAGTGCCAGATTTAGCTCCTTTGCCATTTTATCAACAACCGCTATTTCAAGCGTTATGGAAACCGGTTACGGCGTTGTTATTAGGTTTAATTTTAATATTTGGCTTTTTAAAACCTTTAATGAATAAGCTTTCAACACAACCAAATATTCCAGTAGCCACACGTGATGATGATGATCTAGGATTAGGAGGACTAGAAGCCGATACATTGAGTTTAGAATCTGAGCCGCCGCTTGAACTACCTGGCCCTGCGATGCCTTCATCGAGAAAAGCAGAGCAAGCTAAAGGCGTTGCAGCACAAGATCCAACCATGGTCGCTCAATTGGTTAAAAACTGGGTAGAAGAAGATGAGTGAAGATAAACCTAAAAAAGAAGTAGCCGCTACAGAAAAGAAAAAAGCCGTCTATTCGGGTACCGAAAAAGCTGCGGTATTGCTACTGTCATTAGGTGAAGAAAATGCCGCACAAGTATTAAAACATATGGGGCCAAAAGAAGTTCAAAAGATTGGCTTAGCGATGGCGTCATTGAAAAATGTTGAAAAGGAAGGCGTTGAGGGTGTTCTTAACGAGTTTTTAGAGAAAGTAGAAGATCAAACCGGAATTGGAATTGGGACCGAAGAATACATTCGAAAAACGTTAAAGTCAGCTTTGGGAGACGATAAAGCGGATGCGTTAATCGATAGAATATTATTGGGTGCCAACACCAAAGGTTTAGATACCTTAAAATGGATGGACCCTCGTGCAGTTGCCGATATTATTAGGTATGAACATCCGCAAATTCAATCGATAGTCATGTCCTATTTGGACCCAGATCAAAGTGCGGAAATTTTGGCGTTGTTTCCGGAAAAAGTGCGTCTTGATTTGGCTCTAAGAATGTCAGCTTTAGAAAGTATTCAACCAACAGCATTACAAGAACTGAATACCATTATGGAGAAACAGTTCTCCGGAAGCACAGCATCAAAAGCAGCGCAAATTGGCGGAGTGAAAAAAGTCGCCGATATTATGAACTTTTTGGATACCAGTATCGAAAGTGTGCTTATTGAAAACATAAAAGAAGTCGATGAAGATTTAGGTCAGCAAATACAAGATTTAATGTTTGTATTTGATAATTTGGCCGATGTTGATGATCGCGGAATTCAAGCTCTGCTACGTGAAATTTCAACCGACACTTTAATTTTGGCATTGAAGGGATCGGATGAAGCGATTAAAGAAAAGATCTTTAAAAATATGTCGAAACGCGCCGCTGAACTTATGCGTGACGACCTAGAGGCGATGGGGCCAGTTAAAGTCAGTGAAGTTGAAGCTGCACAAAAAGAAATTCTTACCGTCGCTCGACGTATGGCTGACGCAGGAGAGATTGTTCTTGGTGGTGTTGGCGAAGAACTTATTTAACTTGAAATTGGGATAACAAGAGTTAAAACATTTAAACAATTTGACAAACTCAAGCAAAAATCGACTTAATTTGTTCCATGTTCAAGCTAATTAGTAGTAATAAATTTTGGTTAACTTTTAGAGCAGCTATATGGCAAACACCAAAGATTCACCTGAAAAACTATGGCATTTACCATCGTTTGATACGCATGATGGCTCCTCCCGTTCATCCAAAAGTCCAACCAAAGATCAGTTAAAACCGCCAACTGCAGAAGAAATTAATGCAATTCGAACTTCGGCTTTTGAAGAGGGTAAAGCTGAAGGCGTCCAGCAAGGCTTGAAAGAAGGCTTAGTTCAGGCTGAGAAAAACTACCAACTGCTTCAGCAAAGTTTCAATCACTTAATGGATAGCTTTTCTGAACCGCTCAAATTGAATCAAAAAGAAGTTGAAGACGATGTAATTAGGTTAGTTACTTTATTATCAAAGCAAATTATCAAAAGAGAACTCAAAAGCGATCCAGAGCAAATTATAGCGGTGGTAAGAGAGGGTATAAAATTATTACCTTCCTATCGAAAACAAGTGACCGTAACCTGTCACCCAGATGACGGAGAAGTTATTCGCAAAGTGTTTGCCAATAGTGCATCAAACAATTGGCAAATTAATGATGACCCATCAATAACCAGAGGTGGATGTAAAATTTCAACAGAAACCTCAATGGTAGATGCATCTTTAGAGCATCGTTTATCTCAGCTTTTTCAACATGTGTTTGGTGATCAGCGTATTGCAACCGAAGAGCAAAATGAAGCAGTAACAAATGAACCATCAGCAGTTCCAACTCCAAAGACATTAGACTCGAAATATTATGAAAACAATTTAGCAAATCATGAGAATATTAAATCAAGCGATGAGCCTGCAAAACCATCATTTTCTGAGCAAGAGTTAACAGCAGAAACTCAAAAGCCTAAACTTGACGGAAGTAACAATGACTCTGCCGCAATCGATGATGTAAATGAATGAATAATTTGAGCGAAAAACTTCAGTCTTACGCTAAACGGGTCGAGCAAAGCCCCGGTTTAGCCGTTGAAGGAAAATTAACTCGATTAATTGGGCTAACGTTAGAGGCAGTCGGCTGCGAAGTTAATATTGGTGAGCAGTGCATTATTACAACGCCAAGAGGTCAAAAAGAAACCGCTGAAGTTGTTGGGTTCTCTGATGACAAAATTTATTTAATGCCTACCGGAACTGCACAGGGGTTAGGACCTGGGGCTACGGTCACCCCAACTGGGACGATAGGTGAAGTCAATGTTGGCGATCATCTGTTAGGGCGAGTGTTAAACGGCTTAGGTCAGCCTATCGATGAATTAGGCCAATTAGTTTCAGACTGTAAATACCCATTACACGCTAGACCAATTAACCCGTTAAAGCGCCATCCGATCCATCAGCCCTTGGATGTTGGTGTGGCGGCGATTAACGCTTTAATGACGGTAGGTCGCGGACAGCGGATGGGTTTGTTTGCTGGAAGCGGCGTGGGTAAGTCGGTGTTACTGGGTATGATGACTCGTTATACCGAAGCCGATGTAATTGTAGTCGGACTCATAGGCGAAAGGGGACGAGAGGTTCAAGAGTTTATCGATCAAATCTTAGGTGAAGAAGGCCGTCAGCGAGCCGTGGTAGTTGCCGTTCCAGCGGATAACCCACCTTTAATGCGCTTGCAAGGCGCAATGGTTGCTACATCAATTGCAGAGTATTTTAGAGATCAAGGCAAAAATGTTCTGTTGTTAATGGATTCTCTTACGCGGTTTTGTCAAGCTCAACGAGAAATTGCATTAGCGATTGGCGAGCCTCCTGCCACTAAAGGATATCCTCCTTCTGTATTCGCGAAACTGCCTCAGTTGGTTGAGCGCGCCGGTAACGCTGAAAAGGGTGGTGGGTCAATAACCGCTTTTTATACAGTTTTAACCGAAGGAGATGATCAGCAAGACCCTATAGCCGATGCAGCTCGGGCAATTTTAGATGGACATGTCGTTCTTTCGAGAGCGCTAGCAGAAGAGGGCCACTATCCGGCGATTGATATTGAGGCTTCTGTCAGTCGAGCTATTACCCAAATAACAACCCCTGATCATTTAGCTTCTGTTAAAGATTTTAAGCGAATTGTCAGCGTGTATAACCGAAACCGCGACCTTATTAATATTGGTGCTTATGAAGCCGGAAGCAGCAAAGATATCGATGAATCAATTGCCTTAATGCCAATTATTCGTGCCTTTTTACAGCAACCAGTAGATGAAAGTAGGAGTTTTGTCGAAAGCCTTGCAGGATTAGAAGCTATACTACAACAGACGATTTCGGAAATTGAACATCCAATCACTACGATAACTAGACCCAAAACAATTTAAGGTCTTGGAGTTTTGTATTAATGAAGTCACAGCGAATTGCACCGGTTAAGCAGTTAGCCGAGCAAAAAGAGCAAAAATCGGCGGAACAGCTTGGTAAAGCGCGGCAATCGTTTGTCGAAGCGCAACAAAAGCTACACGAGTTGACGCAGTATAAAGCAGACTATATCGCCGAATTTCAGTTTAAGGCAAAAAAGGGCATTTCAGGTGCGCAGTTACAGCATTATCAAACCTTTATGATTCAACTTGATAAGGCGATTGAAGTGGCGCAAAAGCAAATTCATACTTTGCAATATTCTGTACGCCAACAAAAAGAGCAATGGCAAAAACACAATCAACGCTCTCAAGTGGTTACCAGTTATCATCAAAAACTTAAATCCAACGAACGAAAAAAGGCCGAAAAACTTCATGACAGTCAAATGGCCGACGATATAACTGCTAACTCACATCATCGCAATTCAGATTAATTTTGCTCTTATAAACTTCAAACGAGGTAATTTATCTTGTTGTTTTTCAATAATTTATTCATTCCTAGTTATTCCATGAATTTTTAGTTATTCCATGAAATTTTAGGATTATCTGCTATAAACAATAGACTGGCTTATCAATTTTGGGGCAATGACAATCATATGGCTGGGAAGGCTTCAGTGTCGTGTGGAGAGTTTTTAGATATACAGCATGCGGAAGAACTCAAACAAAGATTTCTTGACGCACTCGATAAGTGCGCCGATACCTACATTATTAATGCGCAAAAAGTCACGAAAGTAGACTCTGCTGGTATTCAAATTATCCTTGGCTTTTTCAAGCGCGTTGAGCAACAAGGCGCAACAATTGCTTGGAAACAACCATCCGAAGACTTTATACAAGCAGCAACCCTATTAGGAGTTAATAAGCCGCTCAATTTAGAACAATACGTTGGAGTAAAGTAATGACGAAAATTTTGGCTGTGGACGACTCAAGTTCAATGCGTCAAATGGTGACTTTCACCCTTAAAACAGCAGGATTCGACGTCGATGACGCAGCTGATGGGCAGCAAGCTTTAGATAAAGCAAAATCCAATCAGTATGATGTGGTGGTGTCTGATGTCAATATGCCAGTTATGGATGGTATTACTCTGGTCAAAAATTTAAGAAATTTGCCAAATTACCGCTTTACCCCGATTCTAATGCTAACTACTGAATCAGCTGGCGATAAAAAATTGGAAGGCAAACAAGCCGGAGCGACCGGGTGGATCGTTAAACCCTTTAATCCAGATCAACTAGTCGCCACTGTAAAAAAAGTTATCGGCTAATACTCTTAAAACTCAGCTAAAGAGACGGAATATGAGTATCGATTTAAGCCAATTTCATCAAGTATTTTTCGAAGAGAGTTTCGAAGGGCTTGATATTATGGAGCAGGCCTTATTAGGTCTCGATCCAGAAAACTTTGAATCGGAAACAATCAATACCATTTTTAGAGCAGCACACTCAATTAAAGGAGGAAGCGCTACTTTTAAATTTAATCAAGTAGCTGACTTTACCCATGTAATGGAAACGTTGTTGGATGAAATGCGTAATGGCGAGCGTCCTATAACCGTTACTTCTGTAGATTTATTGTTAAAGTCAGTCGATGTTTTGCGAGAAGTACTTGGTCTACTACAGCAAAAGGCCAAAGTCGATGAGTCGGTTTATAAAGCAATATTCGATCAATTGAATTCACTGATAGATAACGAACACTCGGTTGCTAATGAAACTGCAACTTCGACTGAAGAAGTCACGAACAGTGAAAATACAACAGCTACAAACAATTCGAGTACCCATTGGTTTATTGAATTTAAACCACAGCCACAAATATTAAGAACGGGTAACGAGCCGATTCGCATGTTTCGTGAATTAGAGTCGTTTGGCGAGCTTGTGTGCGTCGCAGATATTTCCAACATTCCAACGCTTGCAGTACTTGAAGAAGACTCATGCTGCTTATCCTGGCGACTCGGCTTAGTGAGCAATGTTGAACGCTCGGCAATTGATGAAGTATTCGAGTGGGTGGCTGACGAGTGTGAGTTAGAAATTAAGCAAGTCAGTAAGATTGAACTCGAAGAGCTAATAAATGGAACTAAACTAGTAGATGCTGTTGATGTATCTGTTGAGCAAAAAGAGTCACAACAAACACAAGCAATCGAAGCTGCGAATGAGGCAAACGAAGGCAACCAAAAAGAAACTTCAAATGAAACGAATGAGGCGTCTGGTACTTCCATTCAAGTGCGACAATCTACCGATGTTAAATCAAATGAACAAGTAGCAACAACAGCGGTTAACACCGGTGGCAGTTCGATCCGGGTGGGAATTGATAAAGTGGATAGCTTAATCAACTTGGTGGGAGAGTTAGTTATTACCCAATCGATGTTGACTCAAGTGAGTGATGATTTAACCAGTGCAAATATAGAACTTATCCGCGAAGGATTGGCTCAGCTCCAACAAAATACTCGAGAACTCCAAGAAAGCGTGATGCAAATACGGATGCTGCCGATCAGTTTTGTGTTTAATCGTTTTCCAAGAATGGTTCGAGATTTGTCGGCTAAATTAAATAAAAAAGTTGAACTTATTATTAAAGGCGAAAATACCGAGCTCGATAAAACCGTAATGGAGCAAATTGGCGATCCATTAGTTCACTTAGTTCGCAACTCGATGGATCACGGTATTGAAACTCCTGAAGAGCGCTTATCAAAAGGAAAAGATCAAACCGGTGTCGTTGAGCTAAATGCATTTCATCAAGGCGGAAGTATTGTGATTGAAATAATTGATGATGGAGCAGGGATCAACAAAGATAAAGTTAAAGGAAAAGCTATCGAGAAAGGAATAATTAATACTGGAGATGAATTGTCCGATGAACAAATATTTCAGCTTATCTTTGAACCAGGTTTTTCAACGGCAGCGATAGTATCGGATGTATCGGGTCGTGGTGTAGGAATGGATGTGGTTAAGCAAAATATTTCTTCTTTAGGGGGAACCGTCGAGGTAACTTCAAAACCTGACAAAGGCAGTGTGTTTACTATTCGATTGCCATTGACTCTCGCTATTTTAGATGGGCAATTGGTACGAGTGGGAGACCAAATTTATATTATTCCACTAACTGCAGTCGTAGAGTCATTAGCAGTAAATCCAAAAGACATTGTTAGTGTCGCTGGCAGCATGGAAGTGTTTAAGTTACGTAATGTAGATGTGCCTATATTAAGGCTTTACGAAACCTTTGGAATTAAACCAGAGAATACTGAATTTGATAACACCACTATTGTGGTGGTTGAGGGCGCTGGATTTCAAATGGGCTTTATGGTTGATGAACTATTGGCACAGCAACAAGTGGTAATCAAAAGCTTAGAATCTAATTTTGTGGCTATAGAGGGAATATCAGGCGCGACGATTTTAGGTGATGGTCGTGTGGCTCTGATTTTAGATGTTTCTGGAATGCAAAGGCGAAGCGCTAGAGCTAAATACAAAAAACGAGCAAAAGTGGCATGAGTACTGAAATTGTACCTTTAAAAATGAACCTTCCAATGGAAATCGAACACGTTATAGATTCAAGCGATAGCCGACAGTTTTTGAGCTTTAAGCTTAATCATGAATATTACGGATTTGATATTTTAAAAGTGTGTGAAATAAGAGGATGGCAATTGCCTACCTTATTGCCAAACTCACCGGATTATATTAAAGGAGTCATTAATATAAGAGGCAATATTGTTCCCATTATGAACCTGCGTGAAAAGTTTGGTTTTGAAATGAAAGCGCCCGATAAATCAACTGTGATTATCATACTTTCGGTCAATGAAGGAAAAAATGACAGAACAATGGGGATCGTCGTTGATTCTGTCTCTGATGTGTTCAACTGTAATCAAAAAGATATCCGCAAAGCACCTGCCTCTGATAATGGTTTAGATAGCGCGTTTATTGAAGGGCTTTGTGATTACTCTGGAGTAACACATGTTTTGATTAATGTGCCAGAGTTGCTGAAATTGAATGAAATATCAGAGCACTATCGTACTTCGGTGAATGCATGAGCACTTCAGTCAAAACTAAAAGTAATATAGTTCAGTATTTATCATTTATTGTTGATAACGAAGAATATTGTGTTGATATTTTGCACGTTCAAGAGATAAGAGGTTGGGAAAAACCAAAACCCATACCTAAAGCGCCAAAATACTTGAAAGGCGTTTTAAATTTGAGAAGTCAAGTGATTCCAGTAGTTGATTTACGGCTCAGATTTGACTTGGAAGAAAAGGAATATACTAAAACTACGGTCGTTATATTCTTAAAAGTAGATGCTCTACAACAAATAGTTGGGCTAGTGGTTGATGCGGTTTCTGAGGTTTATAGCGTGGCTTCCTCTCAAATTAAACCCAGTCCAGAAATTGCAGAATCTGAAGACAGTAAGTACATCGATGCTTTGGCCTTAATTGGTGAAAAAATGATAGCCGTCATTAATATGGATAAAGTATTTGATAAAGAATTATTAACCCAATTTAACGAGCAGCATTAATTAGTTATCGGAGAAGCTCCATGTTATCAAGGTTTTTTAGAAAAGAAGATTCAATTTCACTAGAGTCGATGAAATCTTCATTAGTTGATTTAACTACTGTTAATTTAATGATTGCGGACTTAGATGGCAATATTATTTATCTGAATGAAGCTGTAAAAGACATGTTGTCAGCTCGTGAGGCAGAATTAAAAAATGCGCTGCCGGGTTTTAGTGTAAACAGTATTCTCGGAGGGAGTTTTGATCGCTATCATAAAAACCCCAGCCACCAGAAAAGCTTATTGGCTGACGAACGCAATCTCCCTTATACCAGTGATATTTCAATCGCAGACTTACATTTTAGATTAAATGCTTTTGCCCTAAAAGACGATAGCGGTAAGCACATTGCAAATGCAGTTCAGTGGACCGATATTACAGAGCAAAAAATAAAAGATCTAGAAATTGGCCGTCTAACCTCGACGGTAAAAAACGCCACAGTCAATATCATGATGTGTGATAACAACTTTAATATCACCTATATGAATCCATCCTTAGTTAAAACTTTAAAAAGACGAGAATTGCAGATCAAAGAAACATTCTCTCATTTTGAAGTTGACAAGTTAATCGGTCGAAACATTGATAGCTTTCATCAAAATCCTGCACATCAAAGACGCATATTAATGGATGAATCAAACTTGCCATTTAAATCTGACATTACAGTTTCAGGTATCCGATTTCGATTGACCGCTTTTTCATTGATGGATAGCAATGGAGAAAGAATCGGTAATTGTGTGCAATGGGAAGACTTGATGTCCGATAAAGAATTTGCCAATTTTGCGGGGCAAATCGAAGCAATTCATAAATCCAGTGCAGTGATTGAGTTTAGCCTAGATGGAAAAATATTGACTGCAAATGAGAATTTCTTAGATGTCATGAAATACTCACTAGACGAAATTAAGGGGAAGCACCACAAAATGTTTGTTACTTCTGATGAAGTAAATAGTCGAGAGTATAAAGAGCATTGGGACTCTCTTGCCCGAGGGGAGTTTGCATCTGGCGAGTATTTACGAGTTGCCAAAGATGGTTCAGAAGTTTGGATACAAGCTTCCTATAATCCTATTTTTGATATGTACGGCAAACCTTTTAAAGTAGTTAAATACGCGACGGATATTACGTTGAAGAAAAGCGCTATTGTGGCGATTAGGGATTCTTTAGGTGCTCTCGCTGAAGGTGATTTAACCAAGTATATAGAGCAAAACGTGGATCCAGACTTTTTGCCGCTTAAAAGCTCCATGAATGCAACCATGGAAAAGCTTAATGAGCTTGTTGAGTCTATTATCGAAGCGAGTAGTCAAGTTTCCGCTTCGGCTCGAGAAATTGCTATGGGTAATGCCGACTTAAGTCAACGGACTGAACAGCAAGCATCGAGTTTAGAGGAAACTTCTTCTAGCATGGAGGAGTTTACCGGTGCTGTTAAGTTGAATGCGGAAAATGCAAAAAATGCTGCATCGCTCGCTCTAAACGCTAAAACCTTGGCTGAAAAGGGCGGTGCGGTTGTCAATCGAGCTGTTACTGCGATGAAAGAGATCGAAGCTTCTTCTAAAAAAATTGCAGATATCATAGGTGTTATTGACGAAATCGCTTTCCAAACAAACTTACTCGCGCTGAATGCCTCAGTTGAAGCCGCTCGAGCGGGAGAGCAAGGAAGAGGTTTCGCTGTTGTTGCTTCTGAGGTAAGAAATTTAGCGCAACGTTCTGCTAATGCAGCGAAAGAGATAAAAGACTTAATTCAAGACAGTGTTACCAAAGTCAATAGCGGTACTAAATTAGTCAATGATTCTGGTTCAACATTAGAAGAAATTGTTGGAAGTGTGGTTAATGTAAGCACAATCATTAGTGATATTGATGGCGCTTCAGAAGAACAAATATTGGGTATTTCCCAGGTCAACCAAGCGGTTGGTCAAATGGATGAAATGACTCAACAAAATGCGGCACTGGTTGAAGAAGCCGCGGCTTCGGCAGAGTCTCTAGAAGAGCAAGCTATTGCACTATTAAATATGATGAAGTCCTTTAAAACTAAACGAGGAGACAAAGATAAATCTGGCAGTGCGATTCGGTCTCCAATTAGGAAGCAACAGAAAACTTCTAGCTTATCGAATTGGAAAGATGACGATGATGAGTGGAAAGAATTCTAGTTTTTTTGGGGTTTCGTTAAGTGGTCGGCAGAGAGTTTGTTTTTACTGATTCTGATTTTAAGAGGGTTAAAACGTCAGTTTTTGATCTGGCTGGCATTAGCTTAAGTGATCATAAATTCCAAATGGTGTACAGCCGTTTGGCAAGACGATTAAGAGCAGTTGGTATAAATAAAGTTAAAGATTATCTTGACTTAGTGGAGGATAACACTGAAGAAAGGGTGAAGTTTATTAATGCAGTTACTACTAATCTCACTTATTTTTTTAGAGAAAATCATCATTTTGAATTTGTATCAAGTACTCTGCTAAAACAGTGGGAGAATACTCACTCGCATGATAAAAAAATTAGAATATGGAGTGCTGGATGCAGTACCGGAGAAGAGCCTTATACCTTGGCCTATAGTATTGATTCGCTTGTTTCAAAATTCCCCAATTGGGATATCAAAATATTGGCAACTGATCTGGATACCAATGTTTTAGCTAAAGCTAAACTTGGAGTCTACTCAGAAGAAAAGCTAGAAAAAATTTCTCCAAAAATTATTAATGATATGTTTGTAAAGACTGAAAGTGGATTTCAAGTTAAGCAAAAGTTTAGGGATTGTATCACCTTTAAACAGCTTAATTTGATGGAGCCTTGGCCAATGCGCGGTAAATTTGATCTTATTTTTTGTCGAAATGTACTCATTTACTTTAATAAAGATACTCAACAAAAGTTACTCTCTCGTTATGCTGAGTTATTGCATGATAGTGGAGTGCTTATTTTGGGCCATTCAGAGTCAATTGGAGCTCAAGGGACTTACTTTAAGAGTTTTGGTAAAACCATTTTTCAAAAGCACGGTGGTGATTAAATGGTTTCATCGATCAAGCCGCCTATGCCAAATTGCTTTCAAGGCTTTGAAAACATTAATCGATATTATGATAGAGCTAATCATATTTACGCTGCAAAAATTAAACCCGGTGAGTTTTATGTGACTAATCAAGAAGAAGTGATTGTAACGGTCTTAGGATCATGTATTTCTGTGTGTCTTACCGATAGGAAAAACAGAATAGGTGGTATGAATCACTTTATGCTTCCAGTTAATGCAAAAGATAACCAATCTTGGCGTGAAGTGAATAGTTTGTCCGCTCGTTACGGAAACTTTGCCATGGAGTTTCTTATAAACAACATTATCCGCAATGGAGGTGAAAGGCGTTACTTAGAAGCCAAACTCTTTGGAGGTGCAAGGGTTATTGCCAGAATGTCCGATGTGGGTGAAAAAAACATTGCTTTTATTAGACAGTATACTGCGTCGGAAGCTTTAAAAGTGATCGCGGAAGATATGGGGGGAGAGCGTCCTAGAAAGTTAGTTTATAATCCGTTAACCGGTGCAGTGCGTTTAAAAATGTTAAAAACGCTACAAAATGATACTTTGGTGCAAAGAGAAAATAACTACTTGCATGATCTTGAAGTCGAAGAATCTGCTACCGGTGAAATAGAGTTGTTTGATTGAATATGAAAAGAATTAGCGTATTAATTGTTGATGATTCTGCATTGATTAGGTTGCTTTTAACCGAGATTTTATCGAGTGATAAACAGATCAAAGTGGTTGGTACCGCCGTTGACGCATTTGATGCGCGCGAAAAAATTAAAAAGTTAAATCCTGATGTCATAACTTTAGACATTGAAATGCCCAAAATGGATGGTATCACTTTTTTGGGAAATTTAATGCGGCTAAGACCTATGCCCGTCATTATGGTTTCGTCTTTAACTGAAAAGGGCGGCGATATCACAATGCAGGCATTGGAGTTGGGAGCATTCGACTTTGTCAGTAAACCTAAAGAAGATATAGTTGAAAACTTCAAGACTTATGCTGAAGAAATTATTGATAAAGTAAAAGCCGCAGCTCGCTCGAAAGTAGCCAATTTCAATGATGCTTTTGTAGCAAAGATTGCTAGTCCGGTTGGAATCTCAAAATCAAAGATTAAGCTAATCGGGATAGGTGCATCAACAGGTGGCACTGAAGCAATTAAACAACTTTTAATGGCTTTACCTACAGGGCTTCCTCCCATTGTTATTGCCCAACATATTCCTGACGTTTTCTCAACTTCTTATGCGAGAAGACTCGATTCAATGTGTGATATTGATGTAATAGAGGTGAGAGAAAAGCAGCCATTGCTTCCCGGAAAAGCGTATTTGGCACCCGGTGATGATCACCTAATAATAACTAACGAGGAAGGAAGGTTCGTAGCGGTCGTCGAAAAAACGGCTCCTGTAAACCGACATCGACCTTCTGTTGATGTGTTGTTTCAGTCTATTGCACAATCGTGCCCCAAAAACAGCGTTGGAATTTTACTCACTGGTATGGGGGTAGATGGCGCAAAAGGATTAAAAGACATGCTCGAAACTGGTTCTATCACGATTGCCCAAGACAAAGAAACCAGTATCGTATGGGGTATGCCTGGGGCCGCTGTTGCGTTAAATGCCGCTAATAAAGTACTGCCGTTGCATAAAATTGCTGAAGGGTTACTTCGGATTCTTTCAAGTTAAGCCCGAACTTTTATATAAGAGAGCTTGTTATCAAAAATTTGCATACTTTAATGTGGCGAAATTCGAAGCATCTTCTATTATTTACACATACAAAGCGATTGACCAAAACCTGTACCAAGGAGTTCCTAATGGCAGTAACCAGCATCAGTGATGGCACTGAATTAACCATAAAAGTCAGTGGTAAATTTGACTTTAGCTGTCATCAAGATTTTAGAGGTGCTTACGAAGATCAAGAAAGTAAGCCTGAATCTTTTAAAATCGACCTTGCTGAGACAACTTATTTAGATTCGTCAGCGCTAGGAATGCTGCTGTTACTTCGTGATTTTGCAGGAGGAGACTCGGCTTCTATTTCCATTGTAAATTGCAACAGTGATATTAAAAAGATTTTAGCCATTTCAAACTTCGAGCAGCTGTTCACTATCGCTTAAAAAGCTAGTATGGCTTTTATGATATGAATATCCTGATCGCAGAAGATAACTTTAGCGACCGGTTGATTTTAAAACGGATTGTTGAGACTCAGGGACATACAGTTTTTGAAGCTGAAAATGGACAGGTCGCTTTAGAGGTTTTTCAACAACATAAGCCCGATATTATATTACTTGATGCCTTAATGCCTTTAATGGATGGCTTCGAAGTCGCCAAAATAGTTAAGAGCAGAAGTGAAGATCGTTTTGTTCCCATTATATTTATAACTTCGCTAGCCGATACTGAGTCATTGGTTCGTTGTATTGAGGCGGGAGGCGATGATTTTTTCATCAAACCCTTTAATAAAATAATTCTTGAAGCAAAAATTAAAGCTTTTGGCCGCGCTCAAGAATTGAACAAAACCGTGATTCTGCAAAAGGAAGAAATTCGTTTTCATAACGAGCACCTTATACAAGAACAGAAAATAGCCAAGCGAATATTTGATAATATTGCACACAAAGGGGTTTTAGATGAGCCCTTTATTAAGTACTCCATTTCACCGATGTCCATTTTTAATGGTGATATTGTCTTAGCGGCCAAGCGTCCGCTTGGCGGGGTTAATATATTAGTGGGAGATTTTACTGGACATGGTTTGCCTGCTTCGATAGGAGCTATGCCAGCGAGTGAAATATTTTTTGGAATGACTGCTAAGGGATTTCAATTGTATGAAATTATTAAAGAACTCAACTTTCGCTTAAATAATATTTTACCAACCGGTTTTTTTTGTTGTTGTTTTGTTGCAGAGGTTGACTTTCAAGAGCAAACACTGCGATACATTAATGCCGGGTTACCCGATGCTTATATTTCATATAAAGATCAACGCGAGCTGGTTGAGTTGCCCTCTAAACATTTGCCCCTTGGAATCTTACCTAAAAGTGGTTTTGAACCAAAAATTCAACTTTTGAATTTTCATGCCGGAGATAACCTTATCGTGTTCAGTGATGGCGTACCCGAAGCTCTCAATAGATACGATGAGCAGTTTGGGGTGGAGCGAGTTAAAAACGCTGTGTTAATGGGCAGTCAAAAAGGGGATTGTTTTGACTCATTGTTAACGGAATTGCATGACTTTCAAGGGGAATACGCGCAGGATGACGATATAACTATAATTCAAATATGTCCTCCAGCAGAAAATCAACGTGTTTTTAATCAATCTGAGTTTTCATTTAATTCGACTGAAGGAGCGAGCGATTCAGAGTTAACCTTAAGGCTTGGGCCTGAAAGTTTAAAAAATTTTAATCCGTTGCCTATGTTTACTCAGTTTTTAATGGAGATTGGTAATTTAAGACATTTTCGAACTCAAATACTTACCATACTTACGGAGTTATACTCGAATGCATTAGAACATGGCGTATTGGGTTTAAGCTCTAGTTTAAAGCGATCTTCAGAAGGGTTCGTTCAGTATTATCAAGAGAGAGAATCACGGCTAGCAAATTTAAGCGAGGGTTGGATATCGATTTATTTGAAACATGAAAACTCCATAGATGGTGGTGTTTTATCCATGCAATTCTCCGATAGTGGCAAAGGGTTTGATTTTCAAGCCGTATTAAAAAAGAAAGAATCAGAAAAGTTGAGTGGCCGAGGCTATCAGTTTATAAAGAAATTGGCACAATCTATGGAATTTAGTGATAATGGTTCCACAGTTTTAGTGACTTTTAAATCAATAGTGGAAGGGTAGTATGAGAGAAACCATTGAACAACTGAAAGAATTACTTGGATCAGATTTTGCGCTTTTAGTTTCAGCATTTGATCAAGATAATCGAGTTCACTTAAACTCACTTGAGGGATTAATTAGTTCGGGTGATCATCAACAAGTGTCTCGAGAGGCTCACAGTATCAAAGGAGCTAGCAGTAACCTCGGTGCTTTAGAGTTAGCTGATTTATGTCAGCAACTAGAAAGCTCTGCAAAGCAAGGAGATTTGTCGAGAGCTTCGGATCTGCTAGAAAAAATTAAGGTAGAGTTTGAAGTAGTCATTGAAGTTTTGAAGTCAGCCTAAAACGTTGAAAGTCTCTCCCCCATTTTTTCACCAAGCTCTATTGGCATCGAATTTGCTCATTAAAGGTTAATTCGTTGCCTACGGGAGCAGTTTGTGAGCATATCAAATCAATTACTTGGAAGTCTTTTGGATATAGGCGGAACTAAGTTAGTTGAATCCGATCTTAAAAATCCTCTTAAAGGGATTGAATTTCAAAGCTTTTTAGAGCTTTCCTCGCAAAGTAAGTTATCTTTAGAAAAGCCATTTGCGAAAGCCTCGAATCACCAAGAAAGTTTTTTATTCCAATCGGCCAAAAGCGGCAACCATTTGCCTGAAATCTTAACTAACGTCAGTGAACACCTAAAAGAAATAGAGAAACGGCTTGAATTTGAACACCTAAAAGACATAGAGCAACGGCTTGAATTTGAATACCGTGATTTGGCTCAGGTTGATTTATCAAAATTAGACTTAACCTTGGAGCAGAGTGAGGAGATAGGTGTATTTAAAGCCCATACAGCCTTACCAACGGGTCAGAATGAGGATACCAATGTAAGTCATTTGTTAAAAACCGAACCGTTGAGCAAAGAGCATGAACAAACGGTTCTTGGCGAAACACCCCGCCTTAATCGCGCTAAACAATTGAACTTAAAAAACGAACTAAGTATCCAACAAAATACGCTCGAGAACAGGTTACCTTTGCTGCCTGCCAACCCGCTAACCATCAATCAAAACAAATTTTCTGAAGTGGAACAATTTTCGCTGAACGTTGAATCCAAAAATGAGTGGGTAGATGAGTCATTGTTTGTTGATAAGAACTTAGTAAAACCAAACAATATGTCGGCTGACAATCGGGTAAATTTCACCGTTTTTGGTAAGTCGGTAGACGTTAATTTTGGTCTTTTTTCAGATAAGAAACATGTCGATAATTCTTCTCCGCTATTAGATAAAACACAATCTGAGCGGCTGATATCGGATAAAAACCTAAATTTAGATGATATTAATGAGGTTAAAAGTTTCGATAAAGCTCTTTTAGGTAAAACCTTACTTGAAAACCGGGGAACTACAGATTTAATTACATCTAAGGCACTTCAAGGAGCAATCGATAGCTTTGGAGAGCAAAAATCTGTTGCCGATCCATTCAACCAAAACCTAACTAAACCGATAAGCGCCTCAGTTGTGTTAAATCATGTCGTTCAGACTGATCCGACTAATCAGACTCACTTGAGTGCTTTGGTAAAACAACCTCTTAACTTTTACAGTCGTCAATGGCAAGCCGATCTTTCCGCTAAAGTTGTAATGATGCGTCAAGGCGGAATTGATAATGCTGAAATTCAAATTGAACCCGCCGAATTAGGGCCCATTACATTAAAATTGAGCCAACAAGGACATGAGTCAGTTGTGAGTGTTCACGCTGCGCATGCACAAACCCGTGAGTTATTAGAACAAAACCAAGAGCGTCTAAAGGAAATGTTGGCGTCACAGGGACTTGAGCTTTCTCACTTTGATGTTTCGAGTGGAGAGTCTGAGCCGCAAGATAAAAAAGTGTTAACTAATGAGTCTGAATTGCTCAACCAAGTAGAAGACGAACATGAATTGGCTAGTTCAGATCGGCTAGTTGCTTATTCTCATAATGGACAATTGGATCTATTTGCTTAATCGAAAAGTTGTCTAATGGGTTTGTAAGTTCTATTACTGATTATTTCGGTTAAGCTAGTAAGAAAAATCACATCTTTAGTATTTTTCTCTATACTTTCTATAGCTTATTGTTTTAGAAGCATATTTTCTTTTTGCCAATGCGTTGACAAGAAAGAAAAAATTCCAATTAACTTCTTGATTTTTAGTGTCAAAACAATGACGCGAGTGATTTTGTGTTTTTTAACTCATTGAAAAATATGAAGTTATTTTAAATTTATTGACTGGCATCATAATTGCTGAAATGTAAGTCAGCGTTCTCGATTAAATGCCATTAGAGGCGGTAATACCGCCCAAACATCTGGAGAAAATTATGGCAGAAGAACAAGAATTAAAACTCGATGATGAAGGTGGCAAAAGCAACAAGATGATTATCATCATTGCGGTTGTTGCCTTTTTAGTCATTGGTGGGGGAGCTGCATTTTTCTTTTTAGGGGGAGATGATCCCGCTCCGGCAGAAGGAGATGATGTGGCAGAACCAGTCGTGGTGAAAGAGCCTGCTTCTTATGTTGGAGTGCCTGGTGCGATTACTGCCCAGATCAAAGGTGAAAAAAAAGATCGAATGGTTCAAATTAAGTTGAGCTTTTTGGTTAGAGGAAATGAAGCTGAAAATGGCGTTAAAAAACATATGCCTCGTCTAATTGATCAAATCAATATTGTTGTGGCTAGTGCTATTGCTGACGAAATTATTACGCCAGAGGGAAGAGCAAAGTTACAGGAAGAATGCTTAAAAGTAGTGCAACAAGTTATGCAAGAAATTGAAGGTAAACCTTTTGTCGAAAAAGTGCTCTTCGTGAGCTTTGTGATGCAATAAATTATGGTTACAGATTTACTCAGTCAAGATGAAATTGATGCGCTACTCCACGGAGTAGATGACGGTGATATTGATGTAGAAGAGTCGGAACACGCACCCGGAGAAGCAACGCCCTATGATTTTGCTTCGCAAGATCGTATTGTCCGTGGCCGAATGCCAACGCTTGAAATGATTAATGAGCGGTTTGCGCGTCATATGCGGATCAGTTTGTTCAACTTAATGCGTCGAAGCGCCGATATTTCTATTAACGGTATTCAAATGATTAAGTTTGGTGAGTACATCCATAGCTTGTTCGTCCCTACCAGTTTAAATATGGTTCGGATTAGACCGTTACGCGGAACTTGTTTGTTCACCCTAGAAGCCAAATTAGTTTTTATTTTGGTGGACAATTTTTTTGGCGGCGATGGGAGATTCCACGCAAAAATCGAAGGCCGAGAGTTTACTCCAACTGAACGTCGCATTATTCAAATTTTACTAGAACAATCTTTTATAGATCTAAAAGAAGCTTGGTCACCCGTTATGAAGGTTGATTTTGAATATTTAGACTCCGAAGTAAACCCTGCGTTAGCCACAATTGTGAGCCCCTCTGAAGTGGTTGTGGTTTGTAGTTTTCATATAGAGCTTGATGGCGGTGGAGGAAACTTTCACGTCACCATGCCGTATTCGATGATTGAACCTATTCGTGAAAAGCTAGATGCCGGTGTGCAATCTGATCGAGACGACGTTGATCATCGTTGGATCCAAGCGTTACGTGAAGAAGTGATGAGTGCGGAGGTTGAACTTCAATCAACACTTTTAGAAACTGAAATGACCCTAAAACAAGTCATGAATTTAAAAAAGGGCGATGTGATTCCTGTCGAAATGCCAAAGCAAGTGATTGTGGATGTTGGAGGTTTGCCAACATTTAGGGCGAAATATGGGCAGTCTCGCGATCGTGCCGCGGTAAAAATTACTGAAAAAATTTCAAGAGATCACATTATACACAGCTTAATTGAGGAACATGACAATGAGTGAAGATAACGAGCCCAATCAAGATGACATGGCAGATGAGTGGGCCGCTGCTTTAGATGAACAAGAAGATTCAGATAAAGCGCCGCTCGATAAATTAACGGATTCAAGTGGCGGTCCAAGTAAGAATGAAAACCTCGATGTGATATTGGAAATTCCAGTCTCATTATCGATGGAAGTAGGGCGTACCAATATTGCTATTCGAAATTTATTACAACTTAATCAAGGATCGGTGGTTGAACTTGATCGATTAGCTGGAGAGCCGTTGGATGTTTTAGTAAACGGAACATTAATTGCGCACGGAGAAGTGGTTGTAGTTAATGAAAAGTATGGGATCCGCTTGACTGATGTTATGAGTCCAAGCGAGCGGATTAAAAAATTAAAGTAGCATTTGATGAAACTCATTCAAATTTTAATTTTTCTTTTAATCGCAGCGCCAACATTTGCTGAAAGTAACAAATCAGTAGAGCTGCCGTCTCCAGCAGGCTCCTTAGTGTCGGTTGTATTGGCATTGGTTTTTGTGGTTGTCGTGATTTTGCTATGCGCATGGTTTTTACGACGTTTGCAAAATGGAGCCTTTCGTTCCAATGCGTGTTTAAAAGTTGTTCATCAACAAATGGTTGGAGCAAAAGAAAGATTAATGGTGGTAGAGGTCGATAACAAACAATTATTACTGGGAGTAACGGCCTATCAAATTACTCCGCTAGCGGAACTTTCAGAAGATTGGAATAAAAATTCACTCGTACAAAACGAAAGTGCTCCTAATAATTTTCAATCATTGTTTGCCCGTCAATTAAAAGCGTCATTGGGTATCAAGCCGGTTAGCTCTGATCAGGACGGAAAATCATCATGATAAGCATCGTTCGTATTAAAAAAATGCTTGTCATATCTTTATTGCTATTACTTAATTTATTTTTACCCGAACTAAGCTTTGCTGCTGAGTCTCCTGGTTTAATTCCTGCACTTACCGTTACTAATACTGCTAATGGTGGACAAGAATATTCGGTCACATTACAAATCCTTATTTTAATGACCATGCTCACTTTCTTGCCAGCCATTGTCATTATGATGACGAGCTTTATTCGAATTTCGGTTGTGTTTGCAATTTTACGCCAAGCTTTAGGATTGCAACAAACGCCATCAAATCAAGTGTTAGTTGGATTAACCTTGTTTTTAAGTTTTTTTATTATGGCTCCTGTATTAAATCAAGCTTATGACACTGCGGTGAGCCCTTACATCAATGAGCAAATCGAAGCTTCGCAAGCATTAGAGATTGCAGTTGTACCTTTTAGAGAGTTTATGTTGGCACAAGTTCGAGAAAGTGATTTGCAAATGTTTTCTAATCTAGCAGGACATACGCTAGATTTAGAGAAAACTGAAGAAGTTCCTTTTTCGGTATTGGTTCCATCTTTTATAACCAGTGAATTAAAGACCGCATTTCAGATTGGCTTTTTAATATTTATTCCATTTTTAGTGATTGATTTAGTCATTGCCAGTATTTTAATGGCCATGGGTATGATGATGTTATCACCAATGATCGTTTCCTTACCGTTTAAAATAATGTTGTTTGTTTTAATCGATGGTTGGGCATTGATCGTTGGCACATTAGCTAGCAGTTTCGGATAGTGGGGATAAAACTATGTCTCCAGAAGTCGTTGTCAATGTATTTAGCCAAGCCTTTTCTCTCGTAATTTTAATAACGGCTGCGATTGTGTTACCAGGTTTAATTGTTGGGTTAATTATTGCTATTTTTCAAGCGGCAACCAGTATTAATGAACAAACACTAACTTTTCTCCCTCGCTTATTAATTACTTTAACAGCACTCTCTGTTTTAGGGCATTGGATGGTGGGGCATCTTGTCGATTTTACGATTAACTTATATAACTCGATTCCAGAGTTGATCGGCTAATGAATGTTGATTTAAGCAGCATCAATGATTGGCTGCTGCTTTATATTCTTCCGTTTTGTCGGCTCTCTGGCATGTTGTTGGTAATGTCTGTTATTGGAGCTCGAACGGTGTCTCCAAGAATTCGTTTGTTTTTAGCATTAACAACCGTAGTTGTTGCCGCACCTATGTTACCCCCAGTTCCTTCTGTATCGCTGTTTAGTTTTCAAATGGTTCTGCATATTCTTGCGCAAACCCTCATTGGTGTCGCTATTGGATTTATAAGCCGCGTGGTTTTTGAAACTTTTGTTATAGCCGGACAAGTCGTCGCAATGCAAACTGGCCTTGGTTTTGCATCGCTCATAGATCAGAACACAGGCGTCAGCGTTCCGGCGCTTGGTCAAATGTTTGTCATGATGGCAACCTTAATTTTTCTAGCAGTGAATGGGCATTTACAGTTAATTGAAATGATTATTGTGAGTTTTAATACCTTACCAATTTCTGAGTCATTCGAATTTTTTATTCGAATTGATCAACTTATTTATTGGTTTGAGCTCGCATTTTCTACCGCGTTTATGATGGTATTAAGCGCAATAGTTGCGTTACTGGTGATGAATTTAAGTTTGGGGGTTATGACTCGTTCTGCTCCGCAACTCAATATCTTTGCGGTTGGCTTCCCTATTATGACCGTAGTCGGTATGACCATCATTTGGCTGCTGTTAAAAAGTTTTCTTCCGCACTTTATCAACCAAATGGAGCGAGGCAATCAACTGGCTTGTCAGCTCTTAAACTTGGGGTGTTGATATGGCAGAAAATGATGCCGGTGAACGCAGTGAAAAGGCCACGCCCCGAAAGCTGCAAAAAGCAAGAGACAAGGGGCAAGTAGCCAGATCGCGAGAATTAACTACAGCCATTTTACTCATCGCAAGTCCACTAGCCTTATTGTTTTCAACCGGAGCGATTTCTGAAGGCTTTATCAAAATGTCAGAGGTGACCTTGTCGGTTCGCAAAGACTTTTTATTTGATGAGCGTTATATGATGTGGGCTTTTGCCGAGAGCTTATATGTGGTTTTTAGTTCTTTATTAGTTTTTTTTGGTGTTGTTTTTGTAGCCTCGGTATTGTCACCGGTAGCACTTGGCGGCATTTCGTTCAGCGTTGAAGCGATGCAGCCCAAAGGTAATCGATTATCACCACTTGCTGGATTTAAACGAATGTTTGGCATGAATGCAGCGGTTGAGTTAGGTAAAGCTATCGGAAAATTTTTATTAGTAGCGTTGGTTGCTTGGCTGGTAATAAGTACCAGTTTTGATACCTATATGTCTCTTGGAAAATCGACGCCCTCCGCTGAAGTTAAAAATGCAATTGAACTTATTTTAATCGGATTATTAATGGTGTCGATTTCGCTTATTTTAATTGCATTAATTGACGTGCCTTATCAAATTTGGAATCACGCTAAGCAATTAAAAATGACCAAGCAAGAATTAAAAGATGAGTTCAAAGAAACCGAAGGTAAACCCGAAGTAAAAGGGCGGATCAGACAATTACAACGTGAGGTTGCTCATCGAAGAATGATGGAAGCAATTCCCGACGCCGATGTGGTTGTGACTAATCCTGAACACTACTCGGTCGCATTAAAATATGATCAACTTAAATTAGGCGCTCCGATCGTAGTTGCTAAAGGTGTTGATGAAGTAGCAATGAATATTCGCAAAGTCGCTAATGCTCACGAAGTTCCACTTGTCGCCGCGCCGCCATTAGCTCGTTCGTTATTCCATACAACTAAATTGAATCAAGAAATTCCTGCTGGATTGTATTTAGCTGTTGCACAAATCTTAGCGTATGTAATGCAGCTTAAAGCTTATAAAAAAGGCAAGTCAATCCGACCAAAACCTATTACCAACTATCCGATCCCGGATGAGTTAAAACACTAGGAGTAGTGTGTGGCCGAGTTAGTTAACAATCGTTTTAAAGCGCAAACTTTAAGTGGCATTGGTACGCCGATCTTATTGCTTACTATTTTGGCAATGATGACTTTACCGTTACCACCGCTGTTGCTCGATGTGCTTTTTACCTTCAATATCACTTTGGCCTTGGTAGTGCTGTTGGCAACGGTTTATACCTTAAGACCTTTAGATTTTTCTATTTTTCCTACGGTTCTTTTAGTCACTACTTTATTAAGACTTGCGCTTAATGTCGCTTCAACTCGAGTAGTGTTACTCAATGGTCATACTGGACCAGGAGCGGCAGGCTCTGTAATTGAGTCTTTTGGATCGGTTGTTGTTGGTGGAAACTATGCAGTAGGTTTGGTGGTGTTTGCGATTCTAGTCATCATTAACTTTGTGGTAGTCACCAAAGGCGCCGGAAGGATTTCGGAAGTTAGTGCACGGTTTACGTTAGATGCAATGCCTGGAAAACAAATGGCCATCGATGCGGATTTAAATGCTGGTTTGCTAACCCAAGAAGAAGCTAGAATTCGGCGCGCAGAAGTTTCGAGCGAGGCAGACTTTTACGGCGCAATGGACGGTGCTAGCAAGTTCGTTCGAGGGGATGCGGTAGCAGGGCTTTTAATCCTCATAATCAATATATTAGGGGGTGTCGCCATTGGTATGGGGCAGCATAATTTAGAGTTTGGAACCGCAATGCAATTTTACGCGCTGCTAACCATTGGTGATGGATTGGTCGCGCAAATTCCTTCTCTTTTATTGTCTACCGGTGCCGCCATTATGGTTACTCGGCAAAACTCCTCTACCGATATGGGAACTCAATTAGTAGGCGAGTTATTTACAAAAGCAAAAACACTTTGGATTGCTGCCGCTATTTTAGGGGTAATGGGGATAGTGCCCGGAATGCCGCATTTCGCCTTTTTACTGTTAGCAGTGATTGCAGCGAGTGGAGCCTATTGGTTGCAACAAAAACAAGTAGCCGAGCTGAAACAAGTTGAAGAGCAAAAGCAGCAAGAAAAACGGGTAAAACAAAAAGAACCTGAAATAAAAGAGTTAAGCTGGGATGATGTTCCGCCCGTCGATCCTATTGGTTTAGAAGTTGGTTATCGGCTAATTCCGCTGGTTGATCCATCACAAGATGGAAAATTAATGGGACGAGTAAAAGGCGTACGGAAAAAACTATCGCAGGAACTAGGTTATTTAATTCCTCCTGTTCATATAAGAGACAATTTAGACTTAAGTCCGAACGGATATCGACTTACCTTAATGGGCGTGGCGGTCGGTGATGCAGAAATTTATCCCGATAAAGATTTAGCCATCAATCCAGGACAAGTGTTTGGCAATATTGATGGGATCAAAACCAAAGATCCAGCGTTTGGATTGGACGCGGTTTGGATTGACACATCTCTCAAAGAGTCAGCTCAATCTATGGGTTATACGGTGGTTGATTCGAGTACGGTGGTAGCAACTCATATGAGCCAACTGATCCAGTCTCATGCTAATGAATTACTAGGGCATGAAGAAGTTGAACATTTATTGAAAAAACTCAGCAAAAATGCCCCCAAACTTGTTGAAAACCTAATCCCTGATTCATTGCCATTGGGTTGTTTGGTAAAAGTCTTACAAAACTTACTTGTTGAACAAGTGCCTATTCGAGACATGCGAACCATTGCCGAAACATTGGCGGAGTATAGTGTACGAAGTCAAGATCCCGCCGTTTTAACCACTGCGGTTCGGATCGCGCTATCACGATTAATTGTTCAAAATATCAATGGGTTAGAGCCAGAACTTCCAGTAATTACTTTAGATCATTCTTTGGAACAAATATTGCAACAATCATTGCAAGCAAGTAGTGATGACAAAGTCAGCATTGAGCCGGGCTTAGCTGAAAAACTTCAGCAGTCGCTTAAACAAGCGGTGGAGCGTCAAGAGATGGCTGGAAAGCCAGCCGTATTGTTAACGTCTCCTGGATTAAGAAGTTCTTTGGCGCACTTTGCTCGTTTTGGGGTGTCTGGATTGCATGTGTTGAGCTATCAGGAAATACCCGATAACAAGCAAGTAAGGGTCGTCGCTACAGTAGGACAGTAACCTTAGAAAGATAGGTTTAACTTATTATGAAAATCAGACGATTTTTTGCCAAAGACATGCGCAGTGTGCTTAATCAAGTTACTGCAGAGCTAGGAAAAGATGCTGCTATTTTATCGACCAATAAAGTCAATGGAGGTGTCGAAGTAGTAGCTGCAACCGATTACGATGAAGCGCTGCTTCACGCTAGCCAATCAGCACCTAGAAATTCAGCCGTGAGCAATCAGTCGGATCATAGCGCCAATAAGCAACCAGAAAAATGGGCAAATCTATTTAACAAACCCATTGAAAGACAAACTTTAAATTCTTCAGCGGGTAAAATCGAGAGAGAGAAAAATAACGAGTCACATTTAACTCGTTTTTTAAACCGCTTATCCAATGAGCAAATTGATGAACCCAATCAAGAGCAGGCATCACATGTAAACCCTAAACAAGCTAAAGATAAAAGTTCGAACATTCTAAATCGATCTTCGAAAACTGAGCAGGGTGACGATAACCTAATTCATTTAAGTGACGAAACTTTTACCTCATCGAAGGCTTCTAATAATGCTTCTTTTCCAAAAATAGAATGGTCGCAAGAACCGACGTTGGTTGCGATGCGCGAAGAATTAAACCTACTTCGTACTTTGCTCCAAGAACAAGTGTCTGAAATTGCATGGAATAAGAAAAATGAAGTCACGCCGGTTGCAGTTGCTCTGCAAAAAGCGTTACAAAAACTGGGACTCGCACCGCATATCTCTGAAGCACTCGTCTTACAGTGTCAACATGAATCAGACTTTGAATGTGCATGGCAGAAAGCATTAGCATTACTATCAAAACGTCTTTCAGTTGGTGAAGACGATATTTTAAATGAAGGTGGTGTGATTGCATTGATTGGTCCTACTGGTGTAGGTAAAACAACCACAATTGCAAAACTAGCCGCAAAGTACGTGTTAAAACATGGTCGAAATGGTGTTGCACTGATTACCACCGATAGTTTTCGAATTGCTGCTCACGAACAAATTAGAACTTTTGGAAGATTGCTACAGATACCGGTCAAAGCCGTGCATGATGAGGCTACATTGCGCAGTGCTTTGAAGCAGTTTTCAGATAAATCATTGGTGTTAATTGATACCGCAGGAATGAGTCAATACGATGAACGTATGGCGCAACAAATGAGTTGTTTAGCATCGGATGAAATTCATGTAAAAAACTATCTCGTGTTATCAGCAACGTCTCAAATTGGTGTTTTAAATAGTGCGATTAAACTGTTTGCTCCTTTTCATCTTGCGGGTTGTGTTGTGACCAAATTGGATGAAGCTACCAGTCTGGGAGAAATTATTTCGACTATAATTGATAATCAACTCGCTATTTCTTACACAACTGATGGCCAAAGAGTGCCCGAAGACTTACGCATTGCAAGAGCGCATCACTTAGTGTCGAAAATGGTTTGGTTAGAACGACAATCTTGTCATAATGAGCAACCACCTCAAGTGACTGGAACCCATTAAGCGTGTTCGGTTCAAACGTAGCTACAATCAATAAATATGATCAAGCCGCAGGATTAAGATTGATGAGTATATCTAAACCCGTGAAAGTTATTGCCGTAACCGGTGGGAAAGGAGGAGTGGGTAAAACCAACGTCTCAGTAAATCTTGCCACTTACTTATCTTCCATGGGACATAATGTGATGATGCTTGATGCAGACCTAGGTTTAGCTAACATTGATGTGATGCTTGGGCTTAAAGTTCATAAAAATATACAGCATGTTTTGTCCGGTGAGTGCGATTTAAAAGATGTCATTGTTGAAGGGCCTCATGGATTAAAAATTGTTCCTGCAGCTTCAGGTATGCAAAAAATGGCTGAGCTCTCAACTGCGGAGCACGTGGGCATCATTAGGGCATTCAGTGATATTGGTCAAAACTTAGATTATCTTATTGTTGATACCTCAGCCGGAATCAGTGATAACGTTGTATCCTTCACGAGAGCATCACAAGATGTTCTGTTAGTGGTTTGTGATGAACCTACTTCAATTACCGATGCTTACGCCTTAATGAAAGTACTTAATCGCGATTACGATGTTCAAAGATTTAAAATTGTGGCTAATATGGTCAGAACGCCACAAGAAGGTCGTGAAATTTTTGCGAAATTATCATCAGTTGCTGAAAAGTTTTTGAATGTCATGTTAGATTATCAAGGATCGATACCCTATGATGAGAATGTACGCAAGGCGATAAAAAAACAAAAACCATTGATCGAATTGTTTCCTCGCTCTCCTGCAGCAATAGCTATTAAAAGCCTAGGTAAGAAAGTAGAGTCGTGGCCGATACCGGTTAATGCATCAGGAAAAATAGAGTTTTTTGTTGAAAGACTGATAAACGCTCAAGCTGTTATTTAGAGTTTTAAATTATGTCGGGAATAGACACCTATAAAAAGATTGGTGCACAGTCTCAAGATGTCACAACTCAATACGCTACTTTAGTGAAGCGTATTGCACACCATTTGTTAGCACGTTTGCCATCCAGTGTTTTAGTTGAAGATTTAATGCAAGCTGGAATGATTGGTCTGTTAGAAGCCTCAGCCAATTTTGATGCCAGTAAAGGTGCCAGCTTTGAAACTTATGCTGGAATACGTATACGCGGCGCTATGATTGATGAAATAAGACGTGGCGACTGGGTTCCACGCTCGGTTCATAGAAATACGCGCGAGATTGCCAAAGTCATTGCTGAAATTGAACAGAAAACTGGACGAGATGCTCGTGACACAGAAGTTGCTAACGAGATGAATATTGATGTTGAAGACTATCGTATCATGCTGATGGAGTCGGCGACCGGGTACATGCTTGACTTTGAAGACTTAGGATTAACCCAAGATCATTTTAGTGAAGGGTTATCAAATAATAACCAAGGCGTAAATCCTTACGATGGTCTACAAACTAGAGATTTCAGAAATTCGTTAGCCGATGCTATATCAAGTCTTCCAGAAAGAGAGCGTTTAGTGCTTGCACTGTACTACGATGAAGAGCTTAATTTAAAAGAAATTGGTGAAATAATAGGCGTTTCTGAGTCAAGAATCAGTCAAATCAATTCTCAAGCCATGATTCGCTTACAAAGTCGTTTAAGAGATTGGCGTAAATAGATAATTTTGACTAAGTTTATGAGTAATATCGTAGCCATTTTAGAAAAGCTCATTCAAGGGGGAGGTTTTTCTTGGACAAAAATATGAAAATCCTAGTTGTCGATGATTTCTCGACAATGCGACGAATCGTTAAAAATCTGTTAAGAGATCTTGGTTTTACCAATACGGCAGAGGCTGACGATGGTCAAACGGCGTTACCAATGTTACAAAATGGCGACTTCGACTTTTTAGTCACAGACTGGAATATGCCTGGCATGCAGGGTATTGATTTGCTCAAGAATGTAAGAGCAGATCCTAACCTGAAAGACTTGCCTGTTTTAATGGTAACTGCTGAAGCCAAGCGCGAACAGATAGTTGAAGCAGCGCAAGCTGGTGTCAACGGTTACATAGTTAAACCTTTTACAGCTGGAACACTTAAGGAAAAAATCGAAAAGATATTTGAACGAATCGAAGGCAAATAACCGAGGTCACTCATGCAAATCCAAGACAAAATGATGGCCGACGTTACGCTTGAGCAGGCTAGAAAGCTTATCTCTTGTTTGGAATCTGGTAATTTAGAACAAGCAAGAGAAGCCATCGATGGACTTTCGCAAATTAGAGAGGCGAGCTTATTTTCAGAAGTCGGCAAGCTCACTCGTCAGTTACATGAAGCGTTAGCTAATTTTCAGCTCGATAACAAAATTACCGGATTAGCTGCGCAAGAAATTCCCGACGCCAAAGAAAGACTCAATTACGTGATCGAAATGACAGAGTCAGCGGCTAATAAAACCATGGATTCTGTTGAAGAATGTTTGCCGATAGCTCAATCCATCAAAGAAACGGCCGATAACCTCAGTATTGACTGGAGCAAGCTGTATTCTAGAGAACTAAAACCAGGAGAGTTTCGTGAACTCGCTGCACGTGTTGAAGCATTCCTGAACTCAGTATCTTCGGATTCAGGCGATTTAACGTCCAAATTAAATGATGTTCTATTGGCTCAAGATTATCAAGATTTAACCGGCCAGGTTATTCGGCGTGTCATTACCTTGGTACAAGACGTTGAAGATAACTTAGTTACTTTAATTAAGATGTTCGGTTGTTCTGAAGAATTTAAGAAAGCGAAGAAAAACACCAAGAAAATTGAAGGCGTAGAAGGCCCTGTTATAGATAAAACGAGAGAAGACGTGTTGACTAATCAAGATGATGTCGATGACTTACTTTCGAGCTTAGGGTTTTAGAGGAGTTATCAATGTCGATAGACGCCGATGAAGAAATATTACAGGACTTTTTAATCGAAGCAGGTGAAATACTTGAGCTGCTTTCTGAACAATTGGTTTCGCTTGAAAACGATCCTACCGATATGGATTTGCTTAATGCCATTTTCCGAGGCTTTCATACGGTAAAAGGTGGTGCTGGTTTTTTAAATTTAACCGCCATGGTCGAAGTTTGTCATATCACTGAAAACATATTTGATATTTTACGCAATGGAGCCCGGATCGCTGACTCACCTTTAATGGATGCAGTGCTCCAAGCACTTGATCACGTCAATATTATGTTTGATGAAGTGAAGGGTGGGGATGAACCATCTTCAGCGCCTCAAGAATTACTTGAAACTTTAGAAAGCTTCGCTCAAGCTGAAGGCTCATCTGCACCTGTTAAAGCAATTCCCCCAGTTGAAGAAGTGGCTGCCGAGCCTGAACCTAAAGCTGCGTCAGCCGATGAAATTTCAGATGACGAGTTTGAATCTTTGCTCGACGAAATTCATGGGGCGAAAAGTTCTGAGCCGAAAAAAGAAGCAGCGGCGGAACCTGCTACGAGCGATGATATTTCAGATGACGAGTTCGAGGCCTTGCTCGATGAAATACATGGTGGTTCTAAATCTAAACCATCAGTAAAGGAAACTAAGCCCGCAGCCAACGCTGACGAAATCAGTGATGATGAATTTGAAGCTTTGCTAGACGAACTTCACGGCAATGGCTCTGTTTCTGCTAAAACTGACAAAGCTAAAACTGAAAAAGTCAAAACGGGATCCGACGATTCTATATCCGATGATGAATTTGAATCCTTATTGGATGAGCTCCATGGGGCAGGTCAAAAACCTTCTGTAACTACTACAAGCTCAACCCCTGCTAAACCTGCGCCGAAAAGCACACCGCCTACACCAATTGCAGCTAAACCAACACCCAGTAAACCGGTACCTGCCACGCCAAAACCGGAGCCAAAAGCTGCTCCAGCAAAACCTGTAGAAAAACCAAAGGCACCGGTAAAAAGCACAGCGGTAGCCCCGGAGTCAACGGTTCGAGTGGATACATCTCGGCTTGATGAAATTATGAATATGGTGGGCGAACTGGTGCTGGCGCGAAATCGCCTCAAAATGCTAGGGCAAAACTATCAAGATGAAGACCTAAATAAAGCCGTCGCAACCTTAGACTCTGTAACATCAGATCTGCAAGGTTCGGTCATGAAAACCAGAATGCAGCCAATTAAAAAGGTGTTTGGGCGTTTTCCCCGGGTGGTTCGTGATTTAGCGCGGAGTTTGAAAAAAGAAATCACATTACAGTTAGTTGGTGAAGAAACCGATTTAGATAAAAACTTAGTAGAAGCTTTGGCTGATCCTCTGGTGCATTTAGTACGAAACTCTGTCGATCACGGCATTGAAAGTCCTGAGGTTAGAGCATCGTCAGGCAAGCCTAGAACAGGAAAAGTTGTTTTATCTGCTGCTCAAGAAGGCGATCATATTTTGCTTGCAATTGAAGATGATGGCAAGGGAATGGATCCAAATGCGCTTCGAAGAAAAGCGGTAGAAAAGGGGCTAATGGATCAAGATCAAGCTGATCGTTTGAACGATACGGAAGCTTTTAACTTGATTTTTATGGCAGGGTTTTCAACCAAAGAAGAAATTTCTGACGTTTCTGGTCGAGGCGTCGGTATGGATGTTGTTAAAACTAAGATTACGCAGCTAAATGGTAGCCTGGCTATCGACTCTCAATTAGGCCGTGGTACCAAAATTTTAATCAAAGTGCCGCTTACTCTAGCGATATTGCCCACCTTAATGGTGACTTTAGGCAAACAAGCTTTTGCATTACCGCTTGCAAGTGTAAATGAGATTTTCCATTTAGATTTACGCAGAACCAATATCGTTGACGGACAAGAAATGGTGGTAGTTAGGGAAAAAGCATTGCCGTTGTTTTACCTAGATCGTTGGCTGCTTCCTCCGGGTCATGCTACCTCATTAAACTCAGAAGAGGGGCATGTAGTGATTGTACAGGTCGGAACCCATAAAGTCGGATTTGTTGTGGATTCTTTATTGGGTCAAGAAGAAGTCGTGATTAAACCACTCGGGCGTTCACTCCAAGGTACTCCTGGAATGGCGGGTGCGACTATTACCAGTGATGGTGGAATTGCATTGATTCTTGATGTACCTAGTTTGCTTAAAAAATACGCAAAGCGATCTTAGTGTCTCTTTGAGGTGAAATGTGACGATAAAGGTATTGGTTGTTGATGATTCTAATTTTTTCTGCAGACGCGTAGCTGAAATCTTAAGCGCTGATCCTGAAATAAAAGTGGTTGGTGTTGCCAATAATGGGCAAGAAGCCATTGAAAAAGTAAAACTGCTTAAACCAGATGTTATTACTCTCGATGTTGAAATGCCCGTAATGGATGGCATTACTGCGTTAAAGCAAATCACCAAAATCCACCCTGCTAAGGCGTTGATGTTGTCTTCGTTAACTTACGAAGGAGCCAAGCTAACTCTTGATGCGCTCGATGCCGGTGCGGCTGATTTTATGTTAAAAAGCTATGAAGGCATTTCACAAACTTCAAGTAGATTATCGATTGGACTAAGAAATAAAGTTAAAGAACTTGGCCGCGTCGCTGCTAAAACAGCTGTACCAAGACCTTCTGTTTCTGCCCCAGTGAGCCAACCGGTCAAACCATCTCCCAGCGCAAAAGTGCAAAGAGGTAACTTTAAGGTTTTAGCAATAGGAGCCTCTACTGGTGGCCCGGTTGCATTACAAAAAATATTGACCGCTCTTCCCGCAAACTTTGCAGTCCCCATTACTATTACTCAGCATATGCCGGGTACCTTCACAGGAGCCTTTGCTCAAAGACTAAATGGTTTATGCCAATTAAATGTAGTTGAAGCCACCGATGGAATGTCTTTGAATGCAGGTACGGTATATATCGCTCCCGGTGGCAAGCAAATGTTTATAGAAGGCAGTGCTTCGGCAGCAAAATTGAGAATTCGAGAATCTGATGCAAGGCTACAATACGCACCCTGCGTTGATGTGACATATGCTTCTGCAAGTAAGGTGTTTGGCCAAAACGTACTTGCCTTAGTTTTAACTGGGATGGGAGCTGACGGTAGAGACGGCTCAAGGTTGCTGAAACAAAAAGGAGCTACAGTTTGGACTCAAAATGAATCCAGTTGCGTGGTGTATGGAATGCCCATGTCGGTTAAAACAGCGGGTCTCTCGGATTTAGAAGTTGACCTTGATCAAATATCACAACTTTTGCTTAGAGCAATATAATGGATTCCTTAACCTTTTTGGGCTTATTGCTCGCGGTTATTGCTATTTTTGGTGGCCAGCTGTTAGAAGGCGGGTCTATTGAAAGCTTATTGAACATGCCTGCACTGTTAATTGTGTTGGGAGGCTCTTTAGCTGCTGTTTTAATTCAAACTCATCCAAAGGCCCTAAGAAGATCTTTGTCGATGTTTCATTGGGTTTTTTTCTCTCCAACACTACCAATGAGTAAAGGCATCGATTTGATTGTAAGTTGGAGCCACACCGCTCGTAAGCAAGGCTTACTAGGTCTAGAAAATGAAATCGACAAGGTGTCAGACAGATTCGTTAAAAAAGGCCTCATATTGTTAATCGATGGAGGCTTGCCAGACAAAATTCGCGAAACCCTGTTACTCGATTTAGAAGTGAATGAACGCAATACATTAAGTGCGGTAAAGTTTTATGAATCGCTAGGCGGTTATACTCCTACACTTGGAATTGTTGGAGCCGTATTAGGGTTAATTCAGGTTATGGGAAATTTATCTGAGCCTTCAATGCTAGGTAATGGAATTGCCACGGCATTTGTTGCCACTATTTATGGTGTTGGTTTTGCCAATCTCTTCTTTCTACCGATAGCTCAAAAATTAAAATCTATTGTTCATTTACAAAGTTTATACTTAGAAATGATGATAGAAGGGTTGGTCTTAGTAGCCGAAGGAGAAAACCCTAAAGTTATCGAAAACAAATTATTAGGTTTTATTCCTGATTGATTCCAATGAATCACTATTATGCTACGAAAGTCACCGATAATTGAAGATGAAAAACTCGACCGCTGGTTGATCAGCTATGCTGACTTCATCACATTATTGTTCGCATTTTTTGTTGTGATGTACTCTATATCTCAAGTTAATGAAGGAAAGTATCGAGTTTTATCCGATACTTTACTCACGGTGTTTGATCCTGCTGAGAAAAGGAAACTAGAGCGTTCAGGAACTTCAGTGATCGCTAATGATCTTATTGAGTCCTCTACAAACTCTGAAATCGACTCTTCTAGCACTAATGCAATTGATCCGATTCAAGAGCACAACCCTAACAATTATGCCGATGTCGAAGAGTTTAATCGCATTGAGAAAATACTATCTGAGTCGCTTGCTCCGCTTATTGATGAAGATCTGGTTACCATAAAAAAGTCAAAAGACTTCATAGAAATTGATATGCGCAGTGCTTTGCTTTTTGGTAGCGGTAGTGATGTTTTGTCGGCAAGTGCTAAAGTAGTGCTAGAAGAAGTCGCTAAGTCAGTCAAAAACAACAAACATAGAATTAATGTCAGAGGGCACACAGACAATGTGCCGATCGCATCCGAACAATTTGGCTCAAATTGGGCATTATCTGCAGCACGAGCAGTTTCTGTGGTACGTCTTTTGCAGAATTTACAAATATCGCCAAGGCGATTGACTGCAGAAGGTTATGGTGAGTTTGCGCCATTAGAGTCAAATGCCACTGAATTAGGAAGAGCTAAAAACAGACGAGTTACGGTAGCTATTTCGCGTTATCTTCTTGAGGAGTCATCTAACGATGGTGAGTCAGTTGATGAAGTTGAACAGCAAACGCCCGTATTATCAGAAGTGATTAACCATAAAGAAGGTAGCAAAACTGTAACAGAGCCAACTTTTGAAGTGGTGCGCTTACCTAATGGTGGATTGTTAATTAGAGGCAAACCTTTGCCAGAAAAGCCGCAAAATAAAGACAGCAAGGGCGATTCTCAGTAGGCCTTATAGGGCTAAAAATTTTAAGAAGGTATTTATTTGAACGTTTGGACCGTCGCAAATCAGAAAGGTGGTGTTGGCAAAACAACTACCGTAGCCACACTGGGCGGGCTTTTAGCTGCTCAAGGAAAGCGTGTGTGTTTAATAGATTGCGATCCGCACGCTTCTTTAACTAGTTATTTTGGATTCGATACCGACTCGTTAGATTTTTCGTTGTTTGATGTTTTTCAATCCAGTCAGGTACCGTTGCAGTATGAAGATTTACCAAAAGGCTTAGTGTTGCCAACGCAAGAAGAGCGCTTAGACTTTATTGCTTCATCAATCGGATTGGCAACACTAGAGAAAGTAACCGCAAATAAATCTGGAATGGGATTGGTTGTAAAAAAGCTCTGCCAAACACTGTCTCAAAAATACGATTATATTTTGCTCGATTGTCCGCCTATTTTAGGTGTTTTATTAGTCAATGCTTTGGCTGCATGCCAAAGGCTGATCATTCCCGTTCAAACTGAATTTTTAGCGCTAAAAGGGTTGGAGAGAATGATGCACACCATAAACATGGTGGTTAAAGCGCAAAGGCATAGAATTGAATACGTGATTGTTCCCACAATGTTTGATCGACGAACAAAAGCATCAATTGCAACCTTAAGAAATATGCGTGACGATTTTGGTGTTCATTTGTGGCCTAAAGTGATACCTGTGGATACCAAGTTTAGAGACGCTAGTCAGCAACATCGTGCCGCAAGTGCAGTATTTCCAGAGAGCCACGGAGTAGTGGCTTATGAAAAGTTATTGCAACACTTACTTAAATCAGAACGATCACAGCAGGTGGCGTAAGTGAAAAAGCCACCGTTAAAATCTAATCAATCGGTTTTATTAGAAGGGTTTATTGAAGATTTACTCGATGACTCAAATGCAGAAGAGCCATCTTTTAAACACTTAGCGAATGAAGCCAAAACGTTAAAGCCTCAACTCAACCAGAAAACAGACTTAGCAGAACTCCCATCTTCAAATTTAGCTTCAAAGCCCGAAAATAGGCTTGATTCAAGTTATGAATCACCAAAACTGCATCGTCAAAGTAATCCTAATGTTTCTTATGATCTTAAAAAAGAAAATATTCCAGACGAGCGATTAGAAAAGGTTAAAAATTTACTTGCGAATATGCCACTGACAAAGCCGATCTCTGTGGTGAATGAGACTGAAGTAACTGATAAAAAACCGGAAGTTAAGTTTGAGCCTTTAGTAAAAGTTCAGCCGCAGCCTGAGCAACAAAAGGTTTTGCCACCTGATTCTGCGCCACTAGAACTGAAACAAGTCAAAGTTGAAGACATTCAAGAGAAGGAAGAGGATGAGCTTTCAAAAGAGCTTGTAGAAGAAGATGTCTCTCGAGCTGTAATCCACGCTAAGCAAAGCTTAGGAGATAATTTTCAAACCTTGGTGTTTGATATTGGCAAACTCAGCTTAGCCGTACCACTGGTCAAATTAGGGGGTATTCACGCATACTCTGAACATGATTTAACGCCTTTGTTCGGCTCTCCCGATTGGTTTATGGGTATCCTTCCTTCTGATCACGGTAATATCTTACTGGTCGATACCGCTAAATTTATTATGCCGGATCAGTATCAAAAAATAGAAGGCTCACTCGATTATAAATACGCGATCCTGCTTGATGATACGCGATGGGCGCTAGCGTGTACCCATGTTCGAGAAGCTAAAAGTCTTTCGCTTGATGATATCCGCTGGACGCAAAAAAACTCTAAGAAAGAGTGGCTAGCAGGAATGGTCGTGGAATATATGTGCGCACTATTAGAAGTAGACTCTTTAATAAATATGCTTTATCGCCAGCGAAACCAACAAAAATCGCGTTGATTTACTCACATTTTAAAAAAACGACTATAGTAATTATTAATCCAATAAAACCCGTACTATCATTAACTTACTTTTAAACATAATTCTGGAACACTAATTGCTATCATTCAAAGAGTAGTGTTTAGATGCGTTGAGTGACATAAATTTGACACTATTGGCAGGAGAGACATGGCTAACAACAGTTTTAAAAACAAAACAGCTCAGTCTGGAGAAGACGATCAAGTCTTGCAATGGGTGACATTTCGGCTAGCAAGCGAAACCTACGGTGTAAACGTAATGCAAGTACAAGAAGTATTACGATTTACCGAAATTGCGCCGGTTCCAGGAGCTCCGCATTATGTGCTTGGTATTATTAACCTGCGTGGCAACGTGGTAACGGTGATCGATACTTGTCAACGCTTTGGGCTGCCAGCCATTGATGTAACTGATTCGACTCGGATCGTTATTATTGAAGCCAATGGTCAGGTTATTGGGATTTTAGTCGATAGCGTAGCGGAAGTGGTTTATTTAAAAGCTTCGGAAATTGAGATAGCTCCCAATGTTGGAAATGATGAAAGCGCTAAATTCATTCAGGGCGTGACTCATCGAGATGGTGAACTACTGATATTAGTCGACCTTAATAAAATGCTCGACGATGAAGAATGGCAAGAGCTCGATTATTTGGATTATTAGATGCAAGAACTAATGTTTATTAGCTTGTTAGTGGGTGGCGTTTTGTTGCTCAATTTAGCGCTATGGTTGTCGTTAAATCGCCAGTCACGAAAACTAAAGCAAATTGAACAAGACTTTAAAGCGTTGGTAAGCGAGCAGCATGCTATTTTAAGTAGCAGTTTGGGGCTGGGGCGAAAACTCCACCTATTTAAGTCGACACTTGCCCAATTAGAACAAAGTCAAGATGAAATCCGGTTACAAGATTCGACCGGTAAATCAATCGAGCAGGCGGCCAAAATGTTTAAGCAAGGCATCCCAATTATGGATATTGTAGAGTCTTGTCATATTTCTTTAGGAGAAGCTGAACTCCTACAACAAATGGTATCATCCAAAGCTCATTAAAAAATCTCATACAATATAGTTCTTTTCATTAACTACTCTTATTTTGTAAGATCTCGCGCAATTGAATTGTTTCGAGAAAGTTTATGACTCATAAAAAACAGTATAACGTTGCTATTGTTGGCGCTACAGGCGCCGTTGGCGAAGTTCTTCGAGAGATTTTAGAAGAGCGAAAGTTTCCAATAGCAAACCTTTACCTTTTAGCCAGTGAACGTTCAGCAGGTGAAACTAGAAGTTTTAATGGTAAAAACATTTTGGTAGAAAATTTAGCAGAGTTTGACTTTTCTAAAGTCCACATAGGTTTGTTTTCTGCTGGTGGCGCTGTAAGTCGTGAATACGCCCCAAAAGCTGCCGCAAAAGGTTGTATTGTTATCGATAACACCTCAGAGTTTAGATACCAAGATGACATTCCTCTGGTCGTTCCAGAGGTCAATCCTGAAGCGATAGCTGATTATCCTAATCATAACATTATCGCTAATCCAAACTGCTCTACCATTCAAATGTTAGTCGCACTTAAGCCTATTTACGATGCTGTGGGTATTTCAAGGATCAATGTTTGTACCTACCAAGCCGTGTCGGGCTCAGGAAAAGAAGCCATTGATGAGTTAGCTGGGCAAACGGCTGCTTTGCTAAATGGCATAGAGCCAAAAGTAGAATTTTATCCATGGCAGATAGCTTTTAATGTTTTACCACAAATCGATGCATTTCAAGAAAATGGTTACACCAAAGAAGAAATGAAAATGGTTTGGGAAACTCAGAAAATCATGGGGGATAAAAACATACTAGTTAATCCAACAGCAGTTCGGGTGCCAGTCTTTTACGGCCATTCTGAAGCGGTTCATCTTGAAACTCGGAAGCCAATAGACGTTTCTAAAGTAAAAGCAGTCTTACAAAATGCGCCTGGAGTGACCCTTCTAGATGATGTTGCAAATAGTCAATACGCTATGCCGACAACGCATGCAGCGGGTAAAGATGATGTTTGGGTCAGTCGAATTAGAAAAGATATCAGTCATGACTTAGGACTCAACTTGTGGGTGGTTGCTGATAATGTTCGTAAGGGTGCAGCTTTAAATAGTGTCCAAATTGCCGAGCAATTGATAGAAAAGTATATCTAACATATTGATAAGATTAAGTAAAATAGGAATTCTTCAAGTAATTGCTTAGGACTTTAAGCTAACTTGTTGTTTTATTTAGGTCGTAACTGAGGAACTTTTTTTATCTAAATTTGCGACCTTTTTCAAAATCCTGATGTGAATCTTAAAAAATATTTCCTAAAAATCTAATGTATTTGCTATAGTTACCTCAAATTTGTAAAGAATAATCTTAAGTTTATTCTGTAACTCGAGTATACAAAGTTCGGCTGCTGATCCCAGTCGCAATAAAGGGAACTTTTTTATGGTTCGTAAATTCTACTTCACTCTCGCAGTGTTCATTTTGACCTTATCATTTGGCGTTGGGGCGCTTGGTCTTGGTGAAATTAAGCTGCAGTCAGGACTAAACCAGCCTCTTAAGGCCCAAATTGAACTGTTTTCTCCAGAGGGGCTTTCTGAATATGAAGTAGCTGCATCGTTGGCAAGCATGGCTGAGTTTGAAAAAGCAGGGATAGACTACTTTACCTTTTTGAAGAGCCTTAAATTTAAAACCGTTGCCAAAGAAGGCGAACGATTAATTGTTGAAGTCACCACTAGACAACCTGTTAAAGAGCCGTTTTTAAACTTTTTGGTTGAACTAAACTGGCCAAAAGGTCGCATGCTGCGCGAATACACCTTATTGTTAGACCCTCCTGTGTTTAGCCAGTCTACGGCAAGTGTTGTCAGCAACGCGTCTGCATCCCCTTCAAAAACAGTTCAGAAGACAACTAAGACTCAAAAATCTGCTACGAAGCCGGCGCAGCCAAGATTCGAAGGACGAACCTTTGGGCCCGTTGGTGAAACCGATACTCTTTGGAGTATAGCCACACGAGTTAGACCGGCTGATGCCACCATTCATCAAACTTTAGTCGCGTTGTTCAAAGCAAATCCTGATGCGTTTATGAATAATGATATCAATATGCTGAAGAGAGGCGCGCAATTAGCTATTCCTGACGCAGAATCAATTGCTAAAACGCCACACAGAGCAGCGTTACAAGATATGGTGGCGAGAACTCGTTCCGGTTCACGCGAATCAGTTTTAGATACATCAAGCCGTTCTTCTAACGCAAATGAAGTGACTCGTGGTCAAGATCGATTGCGCTTAAGTGCTCCAAAAGGTGGGGATAATGGTAATAATGCTTCATCGAGCGGCAATGCGCAGGTAGTTAATGAATTAAAACAGCAGCTTTCTGAGCAAAAAGAAGCGACTGCAACATTAGCATCAGAAAATGAAGAGCTTAGAAAACAACTGCAATTAGCTCTAGAGAAAATTGAACAAAATCAAACCGGGGTGAAACTTGAGTCGGAAACAGCGGCGGCGTTGGCCAACAGAGAGTCAGTAAATGAAAAGGCGGAAGCGATAGCTGAAGCCGGCCAAGTGGATGAGGTTTCAGAAGATGCGAGTACGCCTCTGTCCTCTGCTCAAAACACCAGTGAAATAGGCGCAATCCAGCCTGAAACTAACGCTAGTCAAAATGCATCCGAAACGTCTAGTCAAGCTGCAAACACTCCATCTACTTCAAGCTCAGTTGTCACCGATAATAAAAAGCCAACTGTTACAACCACCACTTTACCTCCACCAGAAAAAGGATTTTTTGATGAGCCATTAATGCTTTATGGGTCTATTGGCTTGTTAGTGCTGTTACTCGGCGCCTTGGGTGTATTCTGGAAAATGCGTCAACGCATGTCAGAAGATGAATTTCAAGACGACTTAGTTGTGTCTGCTCAAGGTGGAGCCTTTGATACTGAAGTTGGGTTAGATCTTCCAAACGTGGGAGATGAGTTACTCGATGAGCTCGAGTCTGAAACGATTTTTGAAGAAGATAGCACAGAGGCTGATCCTCTAGGCGAAGCTGATATTTATATTGCTTACGGAAAATACGATCAGGCTGAAAGTCTTTTAGAAAAAGCGATTAATGAAGATCCAGAGCGCAATGACCTTAAAGTGAAACTGCTTGAATGTTTTGCTGAACAAAGTGACTCTGCTCGATTTGAGGCCAAGCTCAGCGATTACTTAGAACTGCCTAATTTTGCCATGGACGCTGAGTCACAAGCTCAAGTTAATGACTTAAGAGACAGCGCGTTTCCATCAAGCCAAGGTGTAGAAGATGACTTTGAGTTACCATCCACCGAAGGTATTTTCGGCGATTCAAACGAAGGTCTAGACAATGATGATTTTTCATTAGATGACTTAGATACTGAAAGCGACGTCAAATTAGATGCTTCAGTTCCTGATTTTGAGGAGACGCGAGAATTTGATACTGACGATTTAGATTTTGACTTAGATGAAACCGACACCGGTGCAAAAGAAGCAAACGAAGATGACGCATTTTCGTTAGATGATGATTTGTTAACCCTAGAAGATGATAACGATTTTGATATTGCTTCTGAGTCAACTGATGATGACCGCTCAATAGATAAGTTTAGTTTAGATGAAAGCGATTTATCGGCTCTAGAAGATGATATTGTCGGTACCACTGAAGATACATTGGACATCAATTTAGATGACGACATGGATTTAGACTTTACCGAGGACTTTGATTTAGAAGCAGATGAATTAGGATCGGATGAAGATATTATGGATGGTGCCGATGAAGCTTCTACAAAGCTTGATTTAGCTCGTGCTTATATAGACATGGGCGATTCTGACGGTGCTAAAGAGATTCTCAATGAAGTTATCGAAGAGGGCGGAGAAGCTCATAAAAACGAAGCATTAAGTTTGCTTGAAAAGCTCTAAGCTTCGTTAGTTAAAACATGGTTATAGCCCTTGGTGTCGAGTACCTAGGCTGCCGATACTCTGGTTGGCAAAGGCAAACTCACTCTCCTTCTGTACAAGCCTGCGTTGAGCAGGCTTTGTCACAAGTAGCCGACTCTCCAATAGAAGTGTTTTGTTCTGGTAGAACCGATGCCGGCGTGCATGCCATCTCACAGGTGATTCATTTTGCGACTGAAGTGGTGAGACCCGACAAAGCTTGGGTGTTGGGAGGTAATGCTCATTTGCCAGTTGATATCAGCATCTTATGGGCAAAGTCAATGCCAGCAGACTTCCATGCTCGTTATTCAGCCAACTCACGACGATATCGATATGTGATTGTGAACAGGCGAGCAAAACCTGCCATTCTCTCTGGGTTGGCTACTTGGATAAGAGATGAGCTAGATGAAAAAAGGATGCACGAAGCCGCTCAAAGCTTAATAGGGGAACAAGACTTCTCTAGCTTTCGAGCGTCGAGTTGCCAAGCTAGTACGCCGTTTAGAAATGTGTTTCAAGTGAATGTTTCTAGAAGCGGAGAGTTTGTAATTATTGATATAACTGCGAATGCGTTTTTACATCATATGGTTAGAAACATCGCTGGTTCATTAATTGAAGTCGGTCGAGGAAATTACGAGACTGGGCATATTACCGTTTTATTAGGTCTTAAAAATCGAAATGAAGCGGCCCCAACCGCAGCGCCTGACGGATTATATTTTTATCAAGCAAACTATCCGGTTAAATATCAAATCCCACAAAGAGAGTCGACCCTCTGGTTGTTCGACTGATACGACCAGATCGGTGTAAAAAGCATTATGTTCCCTCGATGCTCGTGTTAAAATCGCGGCACTTTGTTGTGTTAAGACTGTTCAAGGTTAATTTATGAGTTGGTTGGAAAGGTTACTACCTAAAAGAAATACTTCGGTTGATAGCCGTAAAAAGTCGATTCCAGAAGGAGTTTGGTCAAAATGTACTCAGTGTGAATCGGTATTGTATCGTTCTGAACTGGAGAGAAACTTAGAGGTTTGTCCTAAATGTGGCAAACATTTACGTATTTCAGCACGTAAACGCTTAGAAAAATTTCTTGATCAAAATTCTACCAATGAAATTGCTGCGGATTTAAAGCCAGTAGATGCACTTAAGTTTAAAGACTCTAAAAAATATAAAGATCGTATTTCATCGGCTCAAAAACTCACGGGCGAAAACGATGCATTAATTGTTATGTCGGGCGAGTTATTTGAGATGCCAATTGTTTGTGCTGCATTCGAATTCAACTTTATGGGTGGATCAATGGCATCGGTTGTGGGCGAAAAGTTTGTGAGAGCCGCTAATTATGCGCTTGAGCACAATTGTCCTTTTGTATGCTTTTCCACCTCTGGAGGTGCCAGAATGCAAGAGGCATTGTTATCTCTTTTTCAAATGGCAAAAACCAGTGCCGCATTGGCTCGAATGTCAGAAAAGGGGATTCCCTTTGTTTCGGTGTTAACCGATCCAACCATGGGGGGCGTATCAGCAAGCTTGGCAATGTTAGGTGATATTAATATTGGGGAGCCAAATGCGCTGATTGGATTTGCGGGTCCTAGAGTTATTGAGCAAACAGTACGTGAGAAATTACCAGAAGGATTTCAGCGCAGTGAATTCTTATTAGAAAAAGGAGCTATCGATATGATTGTCGATAGACGTGAAATGCGCACTAAAATTGCGAGCTTATTAGCGAAACTTACTCACAAAAAAGAGCCTCTACAAGCTACTGAAGAGTAAGTTTAGTTGAAATCATTTAATGAGTGGCTTGAGTTTATTGAGTCACTTCATCCTTCCGAAATAGAGCTGGGTTTAACTCGAGTTAAATCGGTTGCTGAGGCGTTATCATTAACACAATTTGATTGTCCCGTCATAACTGTGACGGGTACCAATGGTAAAGGCTCGGTCGTAGCGGCATTGACTGCATTAGGTAAAAGCAAAGAAATAAAGGTGGGAAGTTATACTTCGCCCCATGTCATTGATTTTCGAGAACGATTTACCATCAATGACCGTGCATTTCCCGAAATAGAGTGGGTTCAGGCATTTGAAGTGGTTGATAAGGCCAGAGGATTAACCTCTTTGACTTATTTTGAGTTTACGACTCTTGCAGCCTTATTATTAGCAAAAAAGTCTGAATTAGATTTGTTGGTTTTGGAAGTGGGCTTAGGTGGTCGGTTAGATGCAGTTAACGTAGTAGAAAATCGTATTTCGGTTGTTACTTCAATCGGATTAGATCACGAAGATTGGTTAGGCGACACTCTCGAAAAAATTGCGTTTGAAAAGTCTGGAATTATTCGCAAGGACTCTACGGTAATAGCTGGAAGTCAGGAAGTTGCAGATCTTATTTCTACTTTCGTTCCGCGAACAACAAAATTAGTTGTTGCTAATGCGATAACTAAAAACCAACCGAGTGTTATAAAAATTAGAGAGCAGTTTGCCGATATTATTTTTCCTGATAGCTTTGATTGCGCTCTCACTGCATTGAATTTATTAGGTTGGTTAGAAAAGTTTAACCCCGAGACGATATTGAGCGCTTTGTCTGATGTACAACTGATAGGACGATGGCATCGATTACGCCAAGATCAAAATATTTGGCTTGATGTTGCTCATAATCCACAAGCGGTTGCTAACCTAAAGCACAAAATGGATAAATATCAACACATTAAGAACTGGGTCGCTATTTGCGGTATGTTAAAAGATAAGAAATCGTTAGCGGCCTTAAATAATGTAAAAGATAGTTTCAATCAATGGATCATTGTCAGTACTCAAGGAAGTCGGGGCCTGGCAAACAGTACCCTTGCGAACAAACTGATTGAAAACAATTTTAAGCATGTGAGTGTGGCAAAGTCGGTTAAAAGTGCTGTTCTTAAGGTCGGTAATCCAGATCCGCATTTAGGAATTGTCATATTTGGCTCCTTTTTGGTAGTCTCAGAAGCAATTACTTCTTTATCAAGCGAATCTTAACCCAATGGTTATAGAACAAACCATAAAACAACGACTAATAGGCGCAGTAGTGCTTGTCGCTTTAGCGGTAATTTTTTTGCCTGGTATTTTAGGTCAAAAAAAGACCAATGACTCTGTATTTGAATCAAAAATTCCGCCACGTGCCGTTCAATCGAATGAACTTAAAAAAGAGTCAGAAAAACAAGTAAAAATCACTGATAAAACAGACAATACTATAGTCGCATCTGCAGATGATAAAAAAACACCGGACAAAGTAGCAGACGAGAGCGCTCAAAATTCACATTTGGATAATAGTCCTACTGCGATTGCGGATGTCAGCTCCAGTGATTCTAAAGTGCTGGAAACTTCGAATGTAAAACAAAACAATACCCCTATCGATACGATGATGTTCGAGTCATGGATTATTCAATTAGGTAGCTTTTCTTCAACGAATAACGCTAAAGTTTTGGTAGATGATCTTATCGGAAAATCGTATAAAGCATTCTTACGTCCGGTAACGCTCGATAATCAAAAAGTGATGTTTCGAGTTTTTGTTGGACCTTTTTTTGACAAGCCGACCGCTGAACAAACAGCGCAAAAGTTGGCCAAAGAATTTAGCCTTAATCCAATCGTTTCAGTTTGGGATGCCTCTAAAGAATAATCACGTGCTAAATCTATGCGCATCGGTGCTCCTCTGTTAAAATGCCGGCCTAGCTAACGCAGAGAGAGAAAACTCTTGTGATTTGGATCGATTGGGCGATTTTAATTCTAATTACTTTATCCGCTTTAATTAGCCTAATGCGTGGATTTATCCGCGAAGCGCTATCGCTTGCGGGCTGGATCTTAGCTTTTTTCGTCGCCAAGTGGTTTTATCTGGACTTGGCTGACTTGCTTCAAAATCAAATTGAGTCCCCAAGCCTTAGAATGGGCGTATCTTGGGGAGCCTTGTTTTTTGCAACGCTTACAGTTTCTGGACTGGTGAATTATCTGATCAGCCAGTTTATAGAAAGGGCTGGGCTGAGCGGCATGGACAGAATGATGGGCATGGCGTTTGGCGGGATCCGGGGCGTACTTATAACGTCGGTCATTATTATTTCATTAAAAGTGTTCACTCCCGTTGAAAATGATCCTTGGTGGAAAGAGTCGGCGATGATTCCACACTTTGAAGTTTTAGGTGGTTGGTTCTACGATCATTTAAAGCAAAACACTCCAGAAGTAACACCATCTTTAAACCTCGACATTAATTAATTCATTTCCATTAAGGCAACATTATGTGCGGTATAGTCGGAATTGTTGGTAAATATCCTGTTAATCAAAGTATTTATGATGCTTTAACTGTATTGCAGCATCGAGGACAAGATGCCGCTGGCATGGTCACTCTTGAAGATGGCCAAATGTACATGAGAAAGGCTAATGGATTGGTTCGAGATGTATTTCATACTCGCCATATGCACCGTTTATCGGGTGACGTTGGTATTGGTCATGTTCGATACCCAACTGCAGGTTGCTCAAGTTCTGCAGAAGCTCAGCCTTTTTATGTTAACTCACCGTTTGGAATTGCACTTGCTCATAACGGTAACTTAACGAATGCGTCTCAATTGAAGCAAGAATTATACTCAACTGATCGTCGTCATATTAACACCTCCTCAGATTCTGAAATTCTTTTAAATGTTTTTGCTCATGAGTTGCAAAAAAGCACCAATATCAACTTAGTACCTGAAGATATTTTTAAGGCAATGGAGCAGGTTTACAAGCGGTGTCAGGGCGGATATGTGGCGGTTGCGTTAATTCTTGGTGTTGGAATGGTTTGCTTTCGTGATCCTAACGGAATAAGACCTCTTGTAATTGGCAAAAGAGACACAGACAAAGGTACTGAATATATTGCAGCGTCTGAAAGTGTGGCGCTGGATGCGTTAGGGTTTGAGCTATTAAGAGATGTAGCGCCCGGAGAAGTGATTTTTATAGATTTTAAAGGAGAGATGCATCAAAAAGTGTGTGCACAGAACCCTGCTTTAAACCCATGTATTTTTGAACATGTATATTTAGCCCGGCCCGATTCATTGATTGACAATGTTTCGGTATACAAAGCGCGGTTAAGAATGGGAGAGAAACTGGCTGAGAAAATCCTTAATGAATGGCCAGATCATGATATTGATGTTGTGATCCCTATTCCTGACACATCAACCACCAGCGCGATGCAATTGGCCCATGGCTTAAATTTAAAAATGCGTCATGGTTTTGTAAAAAATCGATATATTGGTCGAACTTTTATTATGCCAGGTCAGCAATTACGGAAGAAATCTGTCCGTAAGAAATTAAATGCGATTGATTTAGAGTTTAAAGGAAAAAATGTTTTATTAGTCGATGATTCTATTGTGCGCGGAACAACGAGTCAGCAAATTGTCGAAATGGCTCGAGAAGCTGGAGCTCGAAAAGTTTATTTTGCCTCGGCTGCGCCACCGGTAAGATATCCTAATGTCTATGGTATTGATATGCCTGCTGCAAAAGAACTTGTGGCACATGGAAGAACTATTGAAGAGGTTGAAACATTAATTGGAGCGGATAAGTTAATTTATCAAGATCTCAATGATTTAGTTGAGTGCGTTAGAGAAGGTAACTCAGAAATCAAAGAATTTGATACTTCGGTATTCACAGGAGAATATGTTACTGGCGATATTAATAGCGACTATTTAAAAGGGTTAGAAGCTCTTAGAAATGACTCTGCTAAATCTAAAGAAGGAATTGAAGACGTCGATATGGTCATTGATATCCATAACGAAGGAAATCAATAAATTATGTGGCGAAAGATAAGTTTGTGGATTCTAAAACAACTAGGTTGGACTTTAATTGGTGGTCCACCACGTTTGAATCAATATGTACTTATTTTTGCACCACATACTTCTAATTGGGACATGCCTTTTTTATTACTAGTACGGTCAGCCTTTGTATTAAGGCCAAACTTTATTGGTAAACACACTATATTCTGGCCACCTCTAGGATGGTTCTTTAGGGCGATTGGCGGTGAGCCTGTAAATCGTAGTAAAGCGGAGAATGTCGTGGATCAAATCATTGATAAATTCAACACAAACCCGAATTTTAAATTCGCGCTATCACCAGAGGGTACTCGAAGCAAAAAAGATCACTGGAAAACTGGATTTTATCGAGTGGCTGTAGGGGCTCAAGTCCCGATTCAATTGGTTTATTTAGACACTTCAATTAAAGAGGCAGGGTTTGGCCCACTTATTTATCCTAGTGGAAACATTGAAGAGGATTTCGAAAAGTTTCGTCTGTTCTATAATGGTAAGATGGGATTTAAACCGAGTTTAGCTTCAGATATTAAAATCAATGAAAAGCCAAAAGGATAGGATTCAACCTTTTAATCTTTTTTATCCGAACAATGTTCGGGCATTTATTCTGTTTTGTTTTGTTTTAGTTAATCAGCACATAGCAGCGACAACGCTTGCTCCAAGGCTTCATGTAAAAAACTACAATATTGAACAAGGATTATCATTAGGAACGGTTTCTTCTATTACCACAACGCCCGATGGTTTTTTATGGGTGGCAACAGAAGATGGATTAAACCGGTTTGATGGATATGAGTTTAAAATTTATAAGCGGCTATCAAAACAAATATCGACCATTCCTGATAATTTAATCTATACCGTATTTACTGATACAAAGGGAAGGCTATGGGTTGGTACCGACGCGGGTGCCGCTTACAAAACAACCGATAGCAATGACTTTGTGAAAATTATTGAAAGTAATCATCAAGCTTCTAAGCCTTCGGTTAAACAGTTTTCGGAAGATATTTATGGGCGAATTTGGATATTAAGTGAAGGCCAACTTTTTATTTTTAATGAATCCAATAGTCTAATGGAAGAGTTTCGTTCTGTTTTTCCTGGAACAGCTTATCAAAAGCTCAGCGAAATAGAGTCAATTCAAGCTGTTGGTTCTTCATTGTTTTTCTCAATAGGTCCGTGCATCTTTGGCTTTGACTTAATTTCATATCAGTTTAAAGAGCATTGTTTTAAAGATAAGCTTGGGGCACATGCTTATGTTAATACGCTCAGATCAGATGGTTCTAATTTACTTTGGATTGGAACTAATCGAGGCGTGTATAGATTTAATCTATTAAATGGCGAAACCAATCCATTTTATGAACTTAACCTATCTTCGGGACTTGCTGAAACTTCTATTCAAGATATATGGATTGAGTCAAATCAAGTTATTTGGATTGCAACGTCAAATGGTCTATTCAGGTTTCGAATTGCAGATAATGAAATCGATATTTTTAAGGAAAATTTGATTGATCGTTACTCTTTATCTTCAAGAGATATAACAACTGTTTTTAAAGATGGTTTCGGACAGTTATGGATAGGTAGCTATGGCGGAGGTCTGTATGTTTGGAATGAATTATCTGCTCAGTTCACTCACGTTTTAGCAAAGTCTCAAGTCAGAGAAGACGGTGGTGTCAATAATGTTCATGCATTAACCAGTGATGAGTTAGATAATCTTTGGATCAGCACAGTAGGAGGAGGCATTTTTGTTTATGACTCTTTCAATAATGAACTTACTAAAGTAAATAATAAACAACTCGACAAATTATATACCCAAGCTTTAACTTTCGATGCTTTTAAAAGACTATGGATTGGAACATTGGATGGGTTGTTTTATTATTTACCTGATAAGAACCAGGCTTACAAGATCAGTGATGAGCGCTTTGAAGATTTAATAACAAGCATAAAAGAAGATAGAGTCGGAAACTTATGGGTTACCACATCAAACTCAATCTATAAAATTGATATTTCTGTTAATAACAATGTTCCTATTACTCAAGTCAAAGATTATTCTTCTTTGATTTTTGATGAGGCATTACTAGAAGATTTATATTTAACTAACTCGTTTGTAGACTTAAAAGGTAATTTATGGATCGGCACCAGCAAAGGTCTTGTTTATTATCAACTTAAATCAAATAAGACCCATGTATTTGTAAATGATTCCTTGAATGAACAGTCGATCAGTAATGATTTTGTTCAAGATATATTTGAAGATACACAAGGTGTATTATGGATAGCTACTGGCGAAGGACTTAATAGGTTAATTGTTAACTCAGATAAAATAGAAGAAGCATTTTTTATCCGTTATTTAGAAGATGACGGCTTGGCAAATAATTCTATATACGGAATATTGCAAGACGCGGCTAATAATTTGTGGCTTAGTACGAGTTATGGTTTATCCATGTTTAATGTGTCAAATTTAAAATTTACTAATTTTAA
>JBFHSP010000002.1:0-50698 GCA_041591085.1 Kangiellaceae bacterium
CAAGCCTGTACGCTCTATAGACTTTGATAAAGAAGAAAAAACTATCTTAAAACAACTTCATCTAATTACCTCAAAACCCACAATGTATATCGCCAATGTCAATGAAGATGGGTTTGAAAATAATCCTAATCTCGACAAAGTCAAAGCCTTAGCAACTGCAGAAAACGCTGTAGTCGTTCCTGTTTGCGCCGCAATGGAATCTGAGATTGCGAGTTTAGAAGATGAAGAAAAAATCGAATTTTTAACAGAAATGGGTCTAGAAGAGCCGGGCTTAAACCGTGTTATTCGTGCAGGCTATGACCTACTAGGCTTACAAACTTACTTCACCGCTGGGGTCAAAGAAGTTCGCGCTTGGACAGTTAAAGTAGGAGCAACAGCGCCTCAAGCAGCAGGCGTTATCCATACCGATTTCGAACGTGGGTTTATTCGCGCCGAAGTCATTAGCTACGATGATTACATTAACTTTAAAGGCGAGCCTGGTGCGAAAGATGCAGGTAAATGGCGTTTAGAAGGAAAAGACTACATCGTTAAAGATGGCGATGTGATTCACTTTAGATTTAACGTTTAAAATATAGCCTATCTTAAACTACAAAAGCCGCTCTAAGCGTAATGCCGTTCACTTAAAATTAAGCAAGTGAGCGGCACTTTTCTTTGGAACTGGGTATCGATTTTAGACGCTTTTAAACTCCTCGGATAGCTTCGCTCTCACCTACTTTCCAGAGCAAACTGTTTTGCATCTTTTTTCAATACTAATAATAAGCTTTGGTATATTTCCTAATGTCACATAAGGGAATTGAGTCAAGATTTGGATGATGAGTTTAGAGGTTCGATGAAAGCTTAACTCGTTGGGATGAATAACTTTCAACAATTTTGTCATCAGTACCATTATATACCGGATTAAATTGTAAACTAGCAAGATCCCCTAAAGCTCTTGTTTAATGAGTTCTAGTTGTTGACTTCTAAAGGTCATTATATTGTGCAATTAATCACGTTTCATTTCTATAAAACCCAATTCAAGTTCCCAACGATGAACATGAAAGTCGACTATATCTGCACTCGTAAAGAGCTCCGCACCGGTCATAGAAGCGAGTGTTTGTGTATTTTGTTTTCGTTATTAATTTTGTTTGAAGAGTATTGGGCAGTCCTTCGTACTCTTGCAAGCTTGTGTAACCTCCCTTGGAGCAACATCGCTTCGTATTGGACAAAATGATATTCTATTGGCTTCTCAATTGACGCATTGGAAACTATCGAAAAAGAGCCATGCCAATCACGGCCCATATCATTGACTCCATCGGTAACTTTCACCGACGGATTGCCGCTACACTGCTTTGCAACAAACCTTCATTAACAATATTTGTTTCAAGAATATCACTCAAGCTTTGAATCTCGGTGACAGAATTATTGGCTATTAGATTCAGTGCATTTGAAAAACGCATAAAAACTCCAGTGACTTATGAATACCGGATTTTGCTCTCATTACCCAAGAGTCTCTTTTTTTTATAACTTCGGAATGGTTGGCTTAAATAATAATAGCAACCTAGGAAGTAAAGTTAAGTTAGCTAACAAAGCTGTAGCCATTGCAATACTGGTTAGTACGCCGAAATAAATGGTTGGAATAAAATTAGAAAAAACAAGAACAGAAAATCCAGCAATTACTGTTAACGACGTGTAATACAAAGCCTTTCCTATTGAGTCGTGACATGCTTGAACACAAGCTTCGTAATTTGGGTTTTTGGCATATTCTTGTCTAAATCGAAATACATAATGAATGGTATTATCAACGCCAATCCCAATTGCAATAGCGGCAATCATAATGGTCATCATGTCCAGCGGAATATTAAACCAACCCATAGCGCCCAATACCATAACGGCTGCCAATGCATTAGGCAGTAATCCAATTAAAGCTAATTTTAGCGATCTAAAAATAGGAATGAACATGAGTAAAATCGCTAAGAACACAGTCGATATTGTTTTTATTTGTGAGTCAAATAAGCTTTCGAGCATATTATTATACAAAACAAACATACCAGTAATGGCATAGTCATTTTCAGTCAGTCCTAATTCGTTCTCAAAGTAATTTTTAATTTGCGCTAAAAATTCAGAGCGTTTTAAATCTGGGTGCGAGTCGATTATTCGAGCGTTAAAATGTATTTCTGAGCCATCTTCATTATGATAGGGAGAGATGAGCTGTCTTTTAATATCCGCCGACATCCGTTTATAAAACAAGCCGAGCAAAAAGTTATCCAGTGGATTTCCACCATTCAGCTCATTAAGTAAACGAAAGCTAGAAGTAATCGATAAAACCTTTCCTGTCACCGAAAATTGTTCGATAAAGCTGTGCACTTGCGCAATTTTTTCCGCAGCTACTTGGTTAAAAACCGGAGAAACCGGATCTTGGTCTTCTTCTTCAAAGTCAGCAAATTCATCTTCGAACTCATCATTTGAATCTGATTTTTCAGTTTTTAACAAAGCTTCCGTTTTAATAATAATATCAAGCGGTGTGGTCCCACCTAAGTGATCATCGATGGTTTTCATTCCTCGATGGATATCGGTATGAGAGCGAAAATAATCAATAAACTTATTATCAACGGTTAAACGAAATAGCCCACTCACGGCAAAAATAGAAATAGCAATTGCGACGGTAAAAATGACTTTTTTCGAACGAAGCGTCCAACGCCCAAGCGCCGAAGTAAATTCAGTCAACTTCGATTCAATTGGCTTTTCTTGTTTGTTGCCATAAGTAAGCTTGACAAAAATCGGAAAAGTTATGAATGCCAAAATAAACGCAATCGCAAGGCCCATTGACATCATCACACCAAAATCTTTTACCGGCCTGATATCACTCACAACTAATGAGCCAAATGCAACCATGGTCGTCAGTGCAGTAAATAGACAAGGAATAAACATAGCGCTAAGCGTTTCTTCAAGTCTCTCAATAACCGAAGTGTGAGGATGATCAAAAGTAAACTCTCTGAAGCGCACAATTAAATGAATTGTTAATGACATGGTCATAATTAGCAGCAGAGCTACAAAGTTCGAAGATATTACGGTTGCCGGCCAATCAAGCCAACCAAGTAAACCAATCATGGCAACAACACTCAGCGTACAAATCGCCAGCGGCAGAAATATCCAATGCGCTTGACGGAAAATTAACGCCAAGATACCCACTAAAATCACAAAAATTAGAGTACCAAAAAGTGTTAAGTCGCCTTGAACATAATTCATTAAATCATTGGCGATCATGGGTACACCACCTAAAAATAGGCGAATATTTTCAGGTCCATTAGCTACCATTGTTCTCAATTCATTAATCGTTTTTTCAGTGGTTGCACTGTACTCTCGGTTCTCTTTTCTAACCTCGAGGATCAATTGCTGTTTTTTAAGCTGTTCATTCTCAGTTAATTCTTTTCCAGCAAACTCAACTTGAAACTCAGTTAACTTGCGAATACTGTCTTTTAACGATTGTGGGGTAGACAAATTGATTTGCATGGCACTGAGTTTGCCGTCAGCTGAAATAATGAGGTCTTTATAGATTGGATTACTGGTTAGAATTTCCTTGGCTTTAACCAAATCGAAATTACCTGCACGCAAAGTGGTTGTGTTGCTTTCTACCGTAAAAATATCAGTTTCTTCAGGATCAAAAAGAGGAATATCTAAAATAGAAGTTACCGATGATACCTGCTCAAGCTTGACAATTTTTTGTTGAAGTTGCTCTAGTTGATCCAAGTTTTCCTGGCTTAATAATTCAGTTTCTGGAGCAAAGAGTAAGAACAGATAATCATCACTACCATATTGCAAATACGCCTTTCTATAGGCGGTAAGATCCGGATCACTTTCTAGTAATAAAGAGTCTGCTGACGCATCCAATCTAAATTGATCAACTTTAAATGCCAGCCCCGCTAAGGTAATCATCAGCAAAACCAAATAAAGGGTCGTTTTAGTAAGCGTTGATTGGGCTATCCAAAATCCAAACTTGGAACGAATTTCCATGCTTTCCTCAATTTATTCATTCAACCAAAGAACGCTTCTTTGGCAAGGTTTATTGTTAGTGTGGCTATTGTAAAGGTTGCGGGCAATTGTTGTAAATCAATCCTGAATATTAGCTGAATTGTCGCTAACTTTCGCTAAACGATTCACACCACTTTGATTTGTTCTATGATCAGCTGAACCGATTCATTGCCTCTGAAGCGATTAATATCCAGTTTATACACCAGCTCTACTCGACCGGAAGTTAGGGACAAAACATCGTCTGGAGCAAAAAAGCAAATAGCATCATACATCCCTTGACCCCATTCATCTTCTAACACAAATTTTATGTGTTTTTGTCCAACTACACGAGCTTGCTGAATATTAAACTCTCCATCGAACAAGGGTTCAGCAAAACCCTGTCCAAATGGTCCAATTTCAGCCAAGGTGTTAACCGTTTCTATAGATATCCACTCGGGCTTGAGTGTTCCATCAGTGACAATCTCATCAATAACATCATGGCGCGATAAATAATCTTCAACCATTGAAATAAAAACATGCTCAAACTCGACGTAATCCTCCGAATTAATCGACAAGCCAGCTGCCATTGCATGACCACCAAATTTTTGTAACAAGTGTGGGTATTTCGTTGAAATATCTGCCAGTACATCCCGTAAATGGATCCCTGCCACACTTCTCCCAGATCCCTTTAAAGTACCGTCTTCCGCCGGAGCAAAAGCGATCACCGGTCGGTTTATATGCTCTTTCACTCTTGAAGCCACCAAACCAACTACTCCTTGATGCCAAGAGTTTTCATAAAAACAGCAGGCACTTGGCCTTGAGTAGTCTGCGCTTTGTAATAGGGGTAATAGTTTTTGCATAGCTTCAAATACCATACCTTGCTCTATTTCGCGTCGACTTTGATTTAGATCATTTAGCTCTTCGGCCATTAACCGCAGCTGCATTATGTTTTCACTAATTAAGCATTCAATCCCTAATGACATATCATCGAGTCTACCTGCAGCATTAAGCCTAGGTCCAACGGCAAATCCTAAGTCGCTTGCGGCTAAATGCTGGACTTCTCTTTTGGCTACTTTGAGTATTTCAATAATACCTGGACGACATTGTCCTGCTTTAATACGTTGTAATCCCTGATGAACTAGGATGCGATTATTGTGATCCAGCTTAACAACGTCAGCGACGGTTCCTAACGCGACTAAATCAAGCCACTGTCCTAAATTGGGCTCATCAATATTTTGAAAATAATTTCTATCACGAAGTACTTGACGCAAACCTATTAACAAATAGAAAGCGACTCCGACACCAGCAAGATTTTTACTAGGAAATAAGCATCCTTTTTGATTAGGATTAACAATAAAGTTAGCCTCTGGTAATTTCTCTGGAGGCAAATGATGATCAGTGATTATCGTTTTTATTCCAAGCTCATTGGCTTTTGCGACACCTGCAATATTAGCAATACCGTTATCAACGGTAATTATCCAATCAGGCTTGAATTGCCTAGCCACTTCTTCGACTATTTTCTCTGATAGTCCATAACCGTATTCAAACCGGTTAGGTATTTGATAATTAATACGCTTCAATCCAAAAGCTTTAAGAGCCAGCATTAAAAGTGCGGTACTGGTTGCTCCATCAGCATCGAAATCACCAACAATCACTACCGACTGTTGCTGCTCAATAATATCGGCCAGTGCGATCGCCGTTGCATTTAGATTCAACATAGAATGAGCATCAGCAAGCTGAGTTAAAGAGTAATTTAGTTGATCAGCGGTTTCAATATTGCGAGACTTTTTAAAAGCTTCTACCCAGTCCTTAAATGAAACATCTTTTAACTCAAAGCGTCTTTTAATTGGTCGATACATCATGATTTAATTCCAGTAATCCAACGTTTAACTTTTCTTTTGAGTTGAGCTAAAACATGGCCATTAATCTGATAAGCTTTATTATCTAGCCAAATACAAAGACGTCCAAAATGAATTAAAGATTGATCCATTAAAACAAGATAATCACTTAAGCTTTGTTCTAACTTTTCTAAATCTCCTTTTAAAAAGCTGTAAAGATACTCTAATGGATATAAAGTATTGATATTTTGCTTTTGATTAAGTAATCCCACCGGTAAAGGCTCTATCCAAATTCCAGAAGGGGCACTTTCAATTTTAAATTGAAAAAGAACCATCTGAATTTCATTAATTATTTTCATCCAAGTCTTATTTTCTACACTCGAATCCATCGCAATACTTAAATTACTACCAATTAATTCTGAAATAGATTTATGATTTTTTGATAATTGAATATTTGTCTTTACAACAATTTGTGGATAGGCTGGATGCGGAATTACTTTAAAGTGTAATTCTTCTTCAATAAAATGTTGATTAAGCTCTTTTACAATTGCATTGAGAGTTTCAAAAGAATTAAACGAGATTGAGCTTACGGTTACGCCACGATGATCGACTATCAAATTAATGGGCATACACCAAAATGTATTTCGAAAATGATCCGGAGCTAAATCTAAAAGCTTTTTGTTCTTAAGTAAATTATTGCCCGTTTTAACCGAAGCCAATGATCGACAACTTGGATGAACTAACAGTTGCTCAAACCAAGGTAAGTAAAAAGGCTCTGCGTGCGCTTTGTCATCAAGACTCAAATAATGCCCCTTGTTTTAACACCGCTTTATTATAATAAATTAAGAGTTTTATGGTTTTCAAAAAGATATACTCTGTTTAATGAGTCAAAATCAGGGTGAAATACTATGCAATTTCAACAAGAACTCGATCCCTCCTGGAACATTTCAGACTATACCGAGCAACAGGTTAACATTGCAAACCAGAGTTACAGCTTTCCCTTTGCAGTAGTCAATAATCAAATATTATCTTCTGACGAATTAAAACGCTTAGATTACCCAACAACTTTTCAATCTAGCAACCCAAAACTTGTAGAAATATGCCTGGCCAACCCTGCTGAAGTATATATATTAGGCACGGGAGTTAAGCAGCAGTGGTTATCACATGAACTATTAACCCAACTTGAACGACAATCTATTGCCTTAAACTGCATGAACACCTCAGCAGCACTTCGGACTTTTATCATTCTAAAACAAGAAAAGCGCAATTTATTTGCGCTTTTCTATTAATTAACTCTTTTTAAACTAGTTAAAACTAACCTTGAGTTTGCTCTAAATAATCCAATAATTTTTCGGGCTCTAAAAATCCTGATATTAAGTCGCCTTCAGGAGTTAATAAAGCGGGCGTTCCAGATAAACCCAATACTCGGGTCAATGAATATTGCGAAGCTACTGGGTTTTCGCATTCTCTCGGGTCAAATTTATTTTTTAATTTTGCATCATCCATGGCCGTTTGTTTATTTTCCGAACACCAAACTGAAACCAATTTGTTATAAGCTCCGGAACCAACACCTGCACGCGGGAACGCTAAGTATTGAATAGTAATTCCACGCTCCAAATAGCCGGCCATATTTTGATGAAGTTTTCGACAATAGGCGCAATCAACATCGGTAAATACATTAATCACATACTTTTCATTTGGACTTTTAAAAATAATTTTATCGGCTTCTGCAATTTGACCGAGCTGTTTAGCTCGCTCTGGCGCTTTTTCCTGATCAAGCTTATGTAAGCTCGCTTGTGATAAGTTCACCAAACCATCTTCTTTTACATGCATTAGAGGTCCAGGGAATATGAACTTTCGATCGGCACTGACATAAATCACTTGTCCCTGTGCAATCACCTCGTAAACACCGGGCATTTCACTTTCTGCTACTTTTTGAATAGGAACAGGACCAATGGCTTCAATCAAAGAGGCTCTGATTTGCTGCTCTACATCACCTTCAACTTGCGCATTAGAAGCTGAACTTGTGATAGTTACATCATTGTTTGCTATTTGAGTGTTATCTTGCTGATCACTGGTTACGTCACTGCAAGCTAATAAAGCAGCAAGAGTCATTGCAATACTGGAAAGTTTAATCATTGTATTCATCACTAAAACCAAAATAATAATTTCGTTTGGATACTACCACATTCAACTCACTTACAATGAACAAAGTTGTTTCAAATAACAACCAGTTCCTATTTTATCGGTAAAACCTTCCTGACTGACGGCTTTATTTACACTCCTACCCTCTGGGATGATGAGCTTGATGCATATTTTTCAGTCGCTCCTTGGCCACATAAGTATATATTTGCGTGGTCGATAAGTCCGAATGGCCCAATAATAACTGCAAGGTTCTTAAATCGGCACCATGATTGAGCAAGTGAGTAGCAAACGCATGGCGCAGAGTATGAGGCGATAAATGCTTTTTAATCCCCGCTTGTTTGGCATAAACCTTTATCCTATGCCAAAAGGTTTGCCGAGTCATTGCTTGACCACGCGTGCTTAAAAATACCGCATTGGCACTTTGGTTTCCTAATAGGCTCAACCTTGCTGTTTTGATATAGGCTTGGATTGCATCTAAAGCAGCCTCACCTATCGGGATCAAGCGCTCTTTATTACCCTTTCCGATGACTCTCACCACACCTTGAACCAAACTCATTTGCGATAATTCAAGCGTTACAAGCTCGCTGACCCTTAGGCCGGAACCATACATCAACTCAAGCATAGCAAAATCGCGACAACCTATGACATCGTCTTTTTTGGGCGCATTAAGTAAATCAAGTACATCGGTTTCGGTTAAAGTATGAGGTATTGAACGAGCCAGTTTTGGCGGTTTAACCTGAACACTTGGATCATCCTTTCTGATCCCATATAAAATACAAAATCCGTAAAATCGCTTAAGTGAAGATAAAAATCGAGCGGTCGAGCGCGCGGAAACGCCCTGTTTGAAACGTTCACTTAAAAATTTTTGAATGTTCTGAGTGGAACAATGTTCTAGTGATAAGTCTTTTTGTTGCAGCCACTTTTCAAACAATGACAGATCGGTTCGATAACTTGCTAATGTATTATCGCTGAGGCCCTGCTCTACCCATAAATAATCAATGAATCGTTCAATCATTACTATTAAAGTCGCTTTAGCTTTTCGCCCAGTTTAGCAAGCGAAGTTAATGGAGCAAAGCATTACCAAGCTTCACTGCCAAAACAAAAAAGGCGCTCAATGAGCGCCTTTTTCTGAACAAAGTGTTCTTATTTAGCATCAAGCTTTTCTTTAATACGTGCAGATTTACCAGAGCGGTCACGTAAGTAGTAAAGTTTAGCTTTATTCACATCACCACGACGCTTAACTTCAATGCTATCAATTAAACGACTGTAAGTTTGGAAAGCACGCTCAACACCAACACCTGAAGAAATTTTTCTTACGGTGAAAGATGAGTTTAATCCACGATTACGTTTTGCAATTACAACACCTTCAAATGCCTGTAAACGCTCACGATCACCGTCTTTTACTTTTACTTGTACTACTACAGTATCGCCCGCGCCAAATGCTGGGATTTCACGGTCGATTTGCTCTTTTTCCAGTTCAGCGATGATCTTACTCATGGCCCACTCCCGATAGTTAAAAAATAAATTAGTCTTTATGCTCAGCTTTGAACTCTTTTAATAGTTCAACTTGCTCCGCCGTTAAAGTTTTCATTTGCAACAACTCTGGGCGTCTTAACCAAGTTCGACCAAGTTGTTGCTTTAAGCGCCAACGGTTTATTTCAGCGTGATTTCCGCTTAATAGTACCTCTGGTACTTTACGGCCATGAAGTTCTTCAGGCCGAGTATAATGCGGACAATCAAGTAAACCATCCGCAAATGAATCTTCTTCTGCTGAACTTTGATGTCCTAAAACACCTGGTATGGTTCTAGCAATTGCGTCTATCAACGCCATGGCAGCTATCTCACCGCCACTTAAAACAAAGTCTCCGAGTGAAATTTCATAATCCACATGAGACTCAATAATTCTTTCATCGATGCCTTCGTACCGCCCACACAGTAAAACTAAATTAGTGTGTTGACCGAGTTTTTGGCATTGGGACACATTTAAGGTTTGTCCTTGCGGCGATAAATAAACCACCTTTACCTCTTGTTCACCTTGCGACAGCTGATATTTCGCGTGAACAATCGCTTTTTCAAGCGGCTCCACCATCATTAACATTCCCGGACCGCCACCATAAGGACGATCATCAACGGTACGATGTTTATCGGTGGTGAAGTCTCTAGGATTAATTAAGCTTACCTCAATTAATCCGTTTTTTACCGCTCGGCTCGTAACACCGTAATCGGTAATTGCTTGAAACATCTCTGGAAATAGAGTGATACAAGCAAACTTCATTCTTTTTAAAACTCTTCGTCCCAATCAACCAATATTGATTGCTCAGTGCGATTAATCTCTTTTACTGCATGCTCAGTAAAGGGGATCATTCTTTCTTGGCGTTTTTTCCCAAGTGCTTGTTCGGCAGTTTGTTTAACTACAAGAACATCGTTCGCACCCGTTTCGATAAGATGGGAAACCACCCCAAACTCAACACCTTCAAGGTTTGTTACTTTCATTCCTTCAAGGTCACGCCAGTAGTATTCATCATGGCCAACTTCAGGAAGCTGAGATGCGTAAACAGCAATTTCAGTTCCATTTAATAACTCGGCCTGACTGCGGTCTTTAATACCTTCGAGTTGGACAGTTATAGTTTTGCCCTGCTCTTTACCGCTTAGCAACTTAGTAGGTTGCCACTTGCCATCTATTTTCAGCAGCCAAGAGGAATAATTTAAAATATTCGCTCTGGGTTTTGAAAAAGAATGGACTTTAATTCCGCCTTTAATGCCAAAAGCCGAAGTAATTTTGCCTAATAAGACAATTTCATCTTCGACCATTTGAAGAGGCTTGCTATTAATTAAACTGCTTTACGCGCAGTTTTAACCAATTGAGCTACACGGTCAGTCGCTTGAGCGCCTTGGCCAACCCAATGATCAACGCGATCTAAATCTAAACGCAATTTTTCCTCTTGACCACGAGCTACTGGGTTGAAAAAGCCCACACGCTCAATGAATCGACCGTCACGCTTACAGCGTTGATCAGCAACTACAACATGGTAAAAAGGGCGTTTTTTAGATCCGCCACGTGCTAAACGAATGGTAACCATACGTTTTAAATCCTCTAAAGTTCTATCCGCATCTCGCGGGTTATTCGTTAGATTGAGGGCTAAAAATTGACCCACAAATCAAAGGACGCGCATTTTAGCGCCAAAAAAGCTATTTGAAAACCTTTTTTTAAGGCTGCGGTAAGCTTTCTTGTATTACAACAATGAATTATCTCATTCCACCGCCAATTGGTGGAAATCCGCCTCCAGGAGGCATCATTCCCTTCATTCCACGCATCATTTTCATCATGCCGCCTTTGCCGGTCATTTTCTTCATCATTTTTTGCATTTGCTTAAACTGTTTGAGCAAACGGTTTATATCTTGAATTTCAGTTCCGGAGCCGGCCGCAATTCGCTTTTTACGCGATCCTTTGATCAAATCAGGAAAAGCACGCTCTTTAGGCGTCATTGAATTAATGATAGCTTCCATCTGAATGGTGGATTTGTCATTCATAATTTTAGATTTAGCAGCCTCTGGGATTTGTCCCATACCGGGCAGTTTGTCCATTAAACTGGCCATGCCACCCATATTTTTCATTTGAACCAGTTGTTCTCGAAAATCTTCTAAGTCAAATCCCTTACCTTTGATAACTTTTTTGGCTAACTTTTCGGCTTTCTTTTTATCAACCTTACGCTCAACCTCTTCAATTAAAGAGAGCACATCGCCCATACCTAAAATACGAGAGGCAATACGTTCAGGATGGAAAGGCTCTAAGGCATCGAGTTTTTCGCCCATACCGATAAACTTAATTGGCTTACCGGTAATATGCCTTATCGATAACGCTGCGCCGCCTCTGGCATCACCATCCGCTTTAGTTAAGATAACGCCGGTTAAAGGCAAGGCATCGTTAAACGCTTTAGCCGTATTGGCGGCATCTTGCCCCGTCATACTGTCGACGACAAATAAAGTTTCGATTGGCTTAACCGCTGAATGAAGCGCTTTAATTTCATTCATCATCTCTTGGTCTACAGCTAAACGACCAGCGGTATCAACAATGAGCACATCTGCAAAGCTGGTTTTTGCTTTTGCAATAGCCGCATTGACAATATCAATAGGCTTTTGAGTCGCTTCACTTGGGAAAAAGGCTGCTCCCACTTGAGAAGCTACAGTTTCTAGCTGTTTGATTGCCGCCGGACGGTATACGTCAGCACTCACCACCATGACCGATTTTTTATGGCGCTCGATTAAGTGTCGGGCTAATTTAGCGGTACTGGTAGTTTTACCTGCGCCTTGTAAACCCGCCATAAGAATAATTGCTGGTGGCTGAGCGGCTAAGTTGAGCGCATCGTTAGCAGCACCCATCGCGGTAACTAACTCATCTTTAACAATTTTGATAAAAGCTTGACCTGGCGACAAGGAAGTAGCTACCTCTTGCCCCATTGCTCTTTCTTTAATGGCATCAATAAACGACTTGACCACAGGCAAAGCTACATCCGCCTCCAAAAGCGCCATACGAACTTCGCGAAGGGTCTCTTTGATGTTGTCATCGGTAATTCGCCCTTTGCCACTGATATTTTTGAGGGTTCTGGCTAGACGATCACTGAGGTTATCAAACATTGAAAAATCTCTTTATTATTGAAGTAGTAGACTAAAGCTCGCTATTATAAGCATTATTTTTAGCTGAGGCACTACGGAAAAGGGCTTCTTACCTGAATATCCAATTAAAACAACTATGAATGAATCCCTCTCGCCGCTGTTTATCAGCGGTACATTTACTTTGGTTATTTACTCTCTTGCCTTAGCATTAACGGCTTTTTCATTAAAAGGCCAGTTTAATTCGGCAGGTAGATTAAACTTACTCACCTTAACAGCGATTTTGTGTCACGGTTTATTTTTATATCAAGCTATTGATGGTCAACTCGGTCAAAATTTAAACTTGTTTAATATGCTAGGTATGAGCTTGTGGCTCGCATCGATAATTTTGTTAATGAATAGTCTTAGACGAAATGTTCATTTTATTTCTTTGATGATTGGCATATTAATTCTTATTGTGACCGCCGTGTCACTCAACACGTCTTACTCTGTCGTTTTAACATTAACGGGCGAATGGCCTAGCTTGATTCATATTTTTGCGGCGATGACAGCCACCGGTTTTTTATTATTAGCAACCATCCAAAGCGGACTGGTTTTCTTTGCCGATAAAAAGTTAAGAACCCACCCTACTTCTTATCCAATTTATCTACCTCCGCTACAAGCCATTGAAAGCTTTTTGTTTCAATTAGTGCTGTTTGGCTTTTTATTAATGTCAGTCTCTGTTGTGGTTGCTTTGTTTTACTTACAAAACCAATGGGCTTCACAACCCTTACATAAAACCATACTGACAGTATGTGCTTGGATGACTTACTTAACCTTATTGATAGGGCATTGGCGATTGGGTTGGCGCGGAGTGATTGCAGCCAAGTGGACCGTGTTTGGTTCAGTTTTTTTAATTCTCGGTTACTTTGGTAGCAAGCTCGTTATCGAGCTGATTCTTTAATAAGGTATTCCTTTGGAACAAATTTCTATTAGCTCATTGAGTTTTTCGTTAGCTGGCTTATTGATGCTTTCAGCCTTTTTCTCTAGTTCAGAAACGGGAATGATGTCGTTAAATCGATATCGTCTCAAACACTTGGTTAAGAATAATCATCGCGGCGCAAAGCTTGCCAGCAAATTATTGAGTCGACCGGATCGGCTGATTGGGGTTATTTTAATTGGAAATAACTTAGTTAATATTATGGCGACATTAGTCGCTAATGCGATCGCCTTTAAACTATGGGGTGATTATGGTGTTGCAGTTCTGCCAATTCCATTAACAGTCATGTTCCTACTTTTTGCCGAAGTAACGCCTAAAACTTTAGCTGCAGTTCACCCCGAACGAATAGCTTTTCCCGCCGCTTACGTGTTAATGCCATTACTTAAAATACTTTCACCTATGGTTTTATTGGTGAACTTTATGTCTAACGGTTTACTCAAGTTGATCGGGGTAAACCCAAGTGGCGAAGCAGATGATAGCTTGAGCCGAGAAGAGCTAAGAACGGTTGTTGTTGAAGCCGGTGGGCTTATTCCTAAACGTCACCAAAAAATGCTGTTGAGCATTTTGGATTTGGAAGATGCAACGGTTGAAGACATTATGGTGCCGAAAAATGAAATTACGGGTATCGATATAGAGAGTCCACTGGATGAAATATTAACGGAACTTAAGCAGGCCAATCATACCCGTTTACCGGTGTACTCAGAAACCATTGATAATATCAAAGGGATTTTACACGCCAGAACAGTCGCTTCCATGCTGACCAACCCCAACATAGAGCTGAGCAAAGAAGCGATTTTAGATATCATGTTACCCGCCTATTATGTTCCGGAAGGTACCCAGTTAAATACCCAACTATTAAAGTTTCAGCGCAAAAAAGAGCGACTTGGATTTGTGGTTAACGAATACGGTGACATATTAGGCTTAGTCACTATTGAAGATATCTTAGAAGAAATTGTTGGTGAGTTTACTACCGATTTTGCTTCCACGTTATCTAAAGACATCCATCCACTCGAAGAAGGCTGTTATATGGTCGATGGCACTGTCACTATTAGAGAACTCAATAAAAGCTTAAAAATGAATTTACCTAACGACGGCCCTAAAACTTTGAGTGGGTTAATTATTGAATATTTAGAAGAAATTCCGCAGCCCGGTACCGGATTAAAACTTGGTGACTGCCCAATGGAAATTGTCCAAATAAAGGACAATTTAATAAAAAGCGTTAAACTTTGGCGAAACTGGAAGCAATAATAGGAATAAGTAACCAGAGCTCGGGATAATAAATACCATTCAATACCTCTATTTTTGCGTCTTATTGCGTTAAACAGACTTAAAAAAACCTGTTATTCTTTCGCCTACTTGCCTTGTAAGCCTCAAAACTAGAAGAATTGAAACATAAAGTAGCTATAACTTATTGTTTTTAAAATAGTTAGTCGTTTTAACCAGCTTTTCTTATCCCGAGGTCAGGTTAAGTAATATTTTTTTAAAAACTGAAACACATAGAATATTTCAGCTTTGACTCAATCTTTCTCTCCACTTGTTTCGATTTTCTGACTAAAGTTACAGAACGTGTCAAAGCTTCTCTTTGTCAACATCTAGTAACACTAGGAAAATGTTATTTTTTCTATAAAGAGCATAATTAAAACTGTCTCATGTCTTATTGAGATGCTTTCCAGTCTGCAAACTAAGGAGCTCAAAAATGAAAAAAGTCATCGTCGCATTAGCATTATCAGCCTCAGTCGGAGCAATTGCTAAAGAACAAGTCGAGTACTCAGTTGAAGGATTTTGCAATCTTCAAAATAAACTCGAACATTCCATTCAACAAAAGCGGTATTTAAAAGCCTATTCAGAAAAACTTGGATTCACTCCTGACAGGCAAGATTGCCAAAATATCAAAGTATTAAACAACATTGCTTTTAAGCCCCACGAAAATGATTGGAATTATTTTATGAATAAGCCCTACCGTGGATCGGTTATTCGGCTATCTGATAATCAAATATCAAAGTTAAGAGCAGCAAAAGTATCGTCGAAGGATTTTAACGATATTGTTGCAACCGTTGATTAATCAATCTGACTAGATTAGAAACAGGTGCTTAATCGCTTGTTTCTAGTCTTTTAAAGCTATAGAGATCGCACTACCTGTTGGATTGATACCTTTAATATCTACGTTTGCGCGCAACATTTCTTGTTCAACTCCAACTAGCTCAGCGTTCAAAATCAAGTTAGTCAAATTAAATGAGCTAGCCACATCAACAAACACCCTAAAATAATTAGGCGTGTACCCAAAATATCGAGTCATTCCGTTATTTAACGATTCCGAACCGCTTTCCCACAAAACACTAACTTTTTTTCCTATTTGGCCTTCTAGCTCTTGAGTTTTTAATTGATAGGCTAATTGATGCACTTTTTGCGAGCGCTCTTTTTTAGTTTGATTATCGAGCTGTCCTGGCAAGCGAGCGGCTTTAGTGCCTTCTCTTTGCGAGTAAGAAAAGATATGTATATGACCAAAATTTAGCGATGCTATTGTTTCCAAACTCTGAGAAAACTCCTCTTCGGTTTCTCCAGGAAAGCCAACGATAATATCGGTGGTCACATTAAATTCTGGAATAACTTTTTTGGCTCTTGCAACGAGTTCGGAAAACTCTTTAGTTTTGCACCGGCGAGCCATTCTGCGTAGCACCGAATCGCTTCCACTTTGCAAAGGCAAATGCATATGCGGCATCACTCTTGGGTTTTTAAATAACTCAAAAAAATGCTCGGGTAAGTCCCAAGGCTCTACTGATGCAAAACGAATTCGTTTTATTTCAGTTTGCTCTAAAATGCTTTCAATGAGTGAAAATAAATCCGCTTCTAAATCACTGCCATAGCCACCCACATGAACACCTGCAATCACGACCTCTTGCACGCCATCAGCCACAAGTTGATTGATTTCATCAACAATGGATTCAATGGTGCGACTACGCTCTTCTCCACGGGCAACCGTGACAATACAAAAAGTGCAACGGTAGCGACAGCCATCTTGCACTTTGATGAACGCTCTTTCCTTATTTCTAGAAAATAGCGATGCCTCGCCAGGTTCCGTTGCCATGGCCGGCATGGTAGGTAATTCAAGTGCGGCTTGCGTTTTTGCAACCAACTGATCTTTATCTACATTTGGAACGACCAAATCGACACCTAGGAGTTCATTGGCTTTATCTTCTTCTAAACTGGCATAGCATCCGGTAACCACCAGCTTGGCGCTTGGGTTCACTCGATGAAACTTTCTAATCGTTTGACGAGATTTTCGAGCCGCTTCACCGGTCACGGCACAGGTATTAATTACCATGATGTTGGCTTTTTCGGGTTGAGCCGTAATAGAGTAACCAATAGCGTTATAATCGTGTGCCCATTGTTGCAGCTCTGCTTCATTGAGACGACAGCCCAATGCAGTAAGGAAAACATTCATAATTTTTAACTCTCGCTATCTGAACTCAACAGTTCTTTTGGCTCATCAGCTTGTTTCGACTTACTGATATTGCTTAATTCATGGCCGGTCCAAAGTTTATATCTTAGCTTTTGTTGCTCAGATGGGTTTTCAATGACTACCAGCTCAAGCCCTCGATTTAGATTTTTAACTGGCTTGAGCGTTAGTGAAGCTAACTCGTCTCGCCTAAAATAATGAAGGGTAATAGTCTTATGGGTCAATTCATCCATTTTTAATTTTAAATTGTCTTTAGATAGTCGCAAACCATCAATGGCAACCAAGCGATCGCCTTTAGTTAGCCCTGCCTTCCAGGCAACCGAATCTTTCTGAACTTTATCAATTAAAAGAGGCTGAGTTTTATCGAAAGTAATTCCTAAATCGAATTTTTCTTGTGCAGTTGCTTTAAGCTGAAGTTTTAATCCGACTTGTGATAACAACGTTTCAAAATTAATTGGCTGAGTATTATCAATATAAGTATTCCAAAACATTTCAATTGATGAACCAGTAACATCTTCAATAACCCTTTTAAAGTCATCAACTGTGAATCCCAAATTATTGGCATCGAACTCTTGATAAAGCTTTTTATGAACCGTTTCTAAACTGGCCTTATCTTCAGTCAAATCTCGAATATAAAAATCAAGTGCCCAACTAGCGAGAGCACCTTCAGAATAGATATTGACGCCATGATTTACAGTAAAGTCATTCGTTTTTTCTATCCAAGCATTAAAGCTCGCATCCGCTATCGATTGAACCTGTCTGCCAGGTCGATTTAAATGCGTTTCGATAGATTTAGTTAGCTCTTCCAGAAACTCTTTTTCCGTTGAAATGTTCGCACGTCTTACTATTAACCCATCAAAATAACTGGTTGTCCCTTCTGCCACCCATAATAACTTTGAGTAGTTTTCGTGTTGAAAATCATAAGGAACCAATCCCGAAGGACGATACGCCTTAACATTCCAAGTATGAACCAACTCATGTGCGGCAGTTAGGATTAAATTAATGTAGTCTTTTCGGGGTTCAAATTTATCTCGTTGACGCTGAATAACCGTTGAATTAATGTGCTCAGTAGCACCTCTTGGGCCATCGGTTGCGTGAAAAATATAAAGATAATAGTCAAAAGGAAAAGTCCCCCAAATTTTAGCGGCTTCGATATCCAACTTGGCTAAATCGCGAATAATTTTATCGGCCTGATAATTACCGCGACTCCAAAACACCGCTTCATATTTTCTTTCATTAACCGCAAATGTGTAACTAGAGTGAATTCCCGTTTCAATCGGAGAGTCAATAAAATGGTCATAGTTTGGCGCGAAAAATTTATGTTTGCCTAAACGTTTCATTCCAGAAACCGACCGCCACTTTCTAGGCGTATCTAACTCTACTTCAATTTCAAAATGTCGCATGCTTGGCGCATACAAAAACACCGCAGAAGCATCTAAATAAGCATGGGTTTCATCAATGTGCCGGGTTCGATCACCTAATTCATTGGCGTACAATAAATAATTGATCACAACGGCCTTGCCATCACTTTCGATTCTCCAAGTAGACTTATCCATTTGTTGCCAGGCGAGTGTTTTACCCTTTTTGTCTTTTACTGAGAAATTTCTCACTTGTTTGGCTAAATCAAGAATTTCATAACGGCCCGAGCGCCAAGCAGGCATTTGCACATCAATAGATGGTTCCGAATGATTAGGAAGCTCGACCGTCACTTCAGCCAAATGATGTACGGCTTGCTCAAAACTTATTGAATACTTAACTCTATTGTCAGAAGCATGAGCTCTTACAGTGACAATAAAGGCCACCGCAAAAAGCCAAAATAAGCACCGACTTAATAATACTTTAATACTCACAGGTCTTTCCTATATTTCATTATTCATATGGTTAGAACGTAGCTCTGCCAATTTATTTTTAGCCACAATCCAACGTGACATATATTCAGTTGATCGATGCCCATGAAAGTTAAGTAACTTGCCAACAAAGTTTTGATTTCTATGAGCAGATAGGTCACTCATTATTTCATCAACTTTTCGGCTAAATTTATGAGCAAATTTCGAGTGCAAAAATCGCTCGAGTAAGACTGGTTGGCACGATTGAGCTTTTTGCTGCCATATTGATTCGTTGTTATAAAGTTTAATCGCCGCTTCAATAAATTCTTGATCGTTGTGCGCAACCACTCCTGGCCATTGATTAAACTGGGTCATACCTTCTGCACCGATTGCGGTGGTAACGCTTGGCAGATCAGCCAACATGGCATCAAGTAGTTTACCTTTGATCCCTGCGCCAAATTGTAACGGCGCAAGCAATACTCTTGCATCGTTCATTAATGGCTTAACATCGTCAGCTCTGCCTTTAATTAAAAAACCAATTTTAGGATTATGTAACTGTTGGGCCTTTGGCGGTACATAACTACCGTATACATGACATTCAGCTTGCGGACACTGGGCTTTAATGGATGGCCATAATTCGCTTAATTTTAATACCGAGTCCCAGTTTGGCGCATGCCGAAAATTACCTATTGAAATAAAATGACTTCGCTGCGAATAACTCGAAGTATTCGATGAAAGTTCATTTTCTTTGACCAAAAAAGGTAAGTAATGAAGAATAGGTTGAGGCACTTGATAAACTTTTTGTAAATGTTCCATTTCAAAATCAGAAATGATCAGTGAGACATCGCAGCGGAAAATAGCGGCGATTTCGCGCAACGCTATTTCAGATTGTAAATCATTGAGTAATACCGGCTCTTTTCTTTTATAAGCTTGTTGACGAGCGTAACGCAGAGATTGTAAGTCTTCAGTATCCAAAATAGTCAGAGCTTCCGGACAGTTTTTAGTTACCCGCCAACCGAATTGTTCTTCGGTCATAAAACGGTCATACAACACCGCATGGGGCTTTTGCGCTAACACAAATTGATCAAATAAATCACAATTCAACCGAATTGGATGAGTTTCAATATGGAATTCAGAAAGATCATTACTCCAATCGGAAGGCGTTGCCGAGGTTGCAAATACCACTTCCCAACCAAAGCTTTGAAAAAGCTGTAAGATCGTTAAAAACTGCCGTCCAGCAGCAGATGAATTTGGCTCAGGCCAAACCGAGCCAATGGCCAGTAGTTTTTTTGATCTTATATTGTTTTGTGTAGACATAAACTGAAACAAGCAATCACTCGAGGTTTGAAGCCGAGATCAACTTCATTGATTAACAAAGTTTAGCTTCAGCCAACTAAGCTGATTGGAGCTTCCATGAAACCGATTGCCCAGCATAAAAAGGAACAATCGAATCATTATTCGGTAATGCAATGCTTTCGGGCGTTTGCCAGCTCTCTTTCACCAAAGTAATCGAGCCTTTATTACGCTCAAGGCCATAAAAGTCAGGGCCGTAAAAGCTTGCAAAGCCTTCTAATTTATCAAGTGCACCAAGCTCATCAAATACTTGGGTGTAAAGTTCAATGGCACTCCATGCACTGTAGCAACCCGCACAGCCACAAGCGGCTTCTTTTTTATGCTTGGCATGAGGAGCAGAATCAGTACCTAAGAAAAATTTTCTCGAACCGGTAGAGACTACTTGACGTAGTGCTTGTTGGTGTTCTTGGCGCTTTAACACGGGTAAACAATAATTGTGCGGTCTAATGCCACCCACCAATAAATCGTTTCTATTCATCATTAAGTGTTGTGGCGTGATGGTGGCCGCAACATTTGCAGAGCTGCCCATAACAAAATCAACCGCATCTTTAGTGGTGATGTGTTCAAACACTACTTTAAGATTAGGGTGATTAGCCACAATTTTGCTCATAGTACGATCGATAAACAATTTTTCACGATCAAAGATATCGATATCGTGATCGGTGACTTCACCATGGATTAAGAGCAACATCCCCTCCTGTTCCATTTTTGCGAACACTTGAGACAAAGCCGAAATTTGAGAAACAGCGGCATCTGAATTAGTGGTTGCTCCGGCTGGATACAACTTAGCCGCAATCACTCCTGCAGCTTTAGCATCTTCGATATCTTGCTCAGAAGTTTGATTGGTCAAATAAAGGGTCATCAAAGGCTCAAACTCTGAGCCTTGCGGTCTTGCTTTTAAAATGCGTTCTTTATAGCTCATCGCCATTTCAGCGGTAGTCACCGGAGGAACAAGATTTGGCATAACAATCGCCCGTTTAAAGCACCGAGCCGTGGCCGGCACGGTTTCAGCAAGCATTTCGCCATCACGAAAATGCAAGTGCCAGTCATCTGGGGTGGTGATTGTAATTGATTGCATGGAACTACCTACTCATAGCTTACAAATGGGCGCGTATTATGCCCTATTTCACAAGATTTTGCTTGGCTGATCACGGCTAACTGGCTCTTTTAGGTGTCCAAGCCCAAATCATCTCACATTCAATTGGGGTATTGCCTTCGCTATCGGTCACCGCAACCGCAACCCTTACTTCACCTTTCTCTGTATCGACAATTTCAGCAATTTGCTCTGGAGTAAGATGAGCCTTTGCCATTAAATCCCCCTTCGCTCGTTTTACATATTTAATATTCATTGATTTGATCACTGGGGTTTTATCATCGGGTACGTTCATTCCTACCACCATTCCAGTTGCGGTTTCAGCGAGTAAGGCCATAGCAGCGGCATGAACGCCCTTAATATGATTTCTAACCTTTTTACGATTTTTAATTCGCCAAACGCTCTCTTCTCGAGTCAGTAACTCGCATTTTAATCCAGCGGTGCCAACAAATTTAATGGTTGAGCCTAACAAGTAGTTCAATAACCATCCTCGATACCATTTAGGCTTGTTATTAATTTTTTCGACAATCGATGCAAGAAAGTTCTTTTTCATAAAAGTTCTCTATAAATGGGTTAAAGCTAAATGGTTTCTTGTTGGTGAAGATCAAAGTTGCGAGCGTATTTTAATAACCTCTGCTGATTGGGTAAATACAATGCGCATTGAATATCATCATCTCCCATAAGTCGTAATAACCGAGCATAACCAAATAATTGCGTACGATATTGTTCAATAATTAAACTTTCTTCTTCACTTGATAAAGCGTCATTGGACTGGATTACCTTAAAATCAATAATCCACCGAGTATTGTCATCTACAAAAGAGCGATCAATGATCAACGATTTAATTTGATTTCCTAGGCTTGAAGTTAAAGCCCACTCAGACTTAGTTGATGCTCTTGGCTGCATAATCCATTGCCCCAGTTTATCTGAAAACATTTGCTCTAAAGCAAATTGAACTCGAGTAACCGCTTCTTCTATCTCATCATCCGGAACAAAGTGCATCTTAAAATATTGACGCATCACGCGGTAATGGCGATCGGTTAGCTTAAAATATTTACTGTCATTGGTTTCAGAAAACTGATGAAGAAATTGATGCACCAATGATCCCACCAAAGCAGCCTTTTCCTGCTCCCAGTTATCAAATCCTGAAGGTTTGTCTGAAGCCAATGTCGAATAAAAATCGTTCACTTCAAATTTTTTCGGTAAGGTCAAAGTTATTGGCTCTACCGTTCTTCGCTTTAAAGAAAACACTTCTGCAGAAGGATTCGCTTCTTCAATTCCAATAACTTGACTAGCGAACTGATTTGCCACCTCCTCAGAAATTACAGGCCACAAAGGCGCAATAAACTGAGCAGAGCTTGGGGCGACAACCTCTATTTCTCCTTGTTTGTTTTCCTTAGTCTTAAAGTTTGCAAACAAATGGCAACTCTTTTTTGCGCGAGTTGCAGCGACATAGAGCAATCGACCTAGTTCAAATTGCGCTTTCTGCTGATAAATATTACGAACATAAGGTTGGAACTTATCTTGTTTATCTTTCGACTTAGGTGCTACTAAAAAGTTAGCCGGCGGTTCTAAGTCACTTGACTCTTGCCACAAAATCAACGAATCATCTCGGTTGTCTGCTCTTTTCTCTAAGAATGGCAAAATAACGCAATCGAATTCCAGTCCCTTCGACTTATGAATACTCATAACTTGCACTGCACTAGGCTGATTTGAAGAGGCCGAAAATAAATTATCGATCAATTCATCCAGTTGACTGACTTGATACAGTCCTGTTTGATTTAAGTGTGTTTCTATCAATTGAATAAATGATTTTTTATCATCCACATCACGTTCGTTTTGATATAAATGAGCTCCCGCCAAACGAAACCAAGCTTTTTCAATACGCTGACTTAGCGGTAAAGTTCCGGTTGACTCAATCAGTGGTAATAAATCTGAAACGAGTCGTGTAACAATTTTTTTATCCGACTCATCAATTCCTTCACTTAATTCATTCCACAAATTATTTTCAACCAATCTGACTAACCAGTACCAATCAAAATGTTTCTTTTCTAGTATGAGGTGCATACCCTTAATGCTTAAACCGCAAAGCTGACTACGTAATAAACCCGCTAATGCTAACTTATCACTTGAATTGACCAAAATTCGTGTCAAATTGCGTAAGTTCATAATCATGGGTCGACTAGCAAGAGGTTCCATCTCTACTGCATTAACAGGTATTTGATTTTGTTTTAGCAGTTCAATGGTTTCAAAAGCATGAGCCTTAGCTTTAACCAGAACTGCAATACTTTGCTCCGGATATTCTTGTCGATGTAATTTAATAAGTTCAACAACCTTTTTCGATTGAGTTTGATTTTCTTGTTCAAAAGTAAAATGGCAATGAACCGACTGCTGGTCACTTTGATTAAAAGCGACGGCTTCGCTTAGCGTAACGGCACCCAAACTGATGTTTTCTTGTTTTGGGAACACTTGAGAAAAGCTGCGATTAACCCAGTCAACAATGTGTTTTTGCGAACGAAAATTAGTTTTTAGTGTTAGCGGCGTTAACTGTAAATGATTGATCCCTTTGCGACGGCTTTGTAAATACAGCCCCACATCAGCCTCGCGGAATCGATAAATCGATTGCATTGGATCGCCAACAACGAACAGCGTTTTTCCATCATTTAATTCCCACTCCTCAGTTAAAGCCGATAGAAGCTGATACTGACTAAAAGACGTATCTTGAAACTCATCGATAAGAATGTGTTGGATCTTATGATCGAGTTTTAAACCGAGATCGGTTACGCCTTCATTATTGTTTAAGGCCCGATGAGCAGCTAAATTTATTTCAATAAAATCGACTTGTCCTGATGACTGAAACTCCAATTGCAAAAACGCTAACAAATATTTGAGCACATCACCAATAGCAGATATAGAGCTCCAGTGTTCATCTGTAAAAGTGATATCTGGAAGGTTCCTTACATTGACTAAGTCTTCGATAAATTGCTCATGTTGAGCAATTTCAGAAAGTAAAGCAGAACATTCATCCTTGAGTGTTTTAACAAGCGCTTTATTCTCTTTTCCTTTAACCGCTGTTTGAGCAACAAAGCCAAGTGACTTATCTATTTTTTTCCGTAGGGTACCACTTGAAGTTAATAGAAATTCCGCTAGTGCTATCCATTGCTCTTTAGTTTCAACAGATCCATCTGGAAAGCTTTGAACATCTTTCCATATAAAAATAGGATGCTCGTTTTCCAATGATGCTATTAACTCAGGATTAGCTATCACGCGGTTAAATAGTTCCATCAAGGCGATACCTAATGTGTTAGGTACTTGCGTTTGAAAACGTAAGAAAAACTCGATATTAACCTGTTCAAATGCGTATTCTAAATCTTCTCTAAGAAGCAGCTTTTCATTGGTCAAAAAGTGGCGAATCCATTGATCGCGCTTGCCGAGTAATTTCATCAACAGCTCAACTAATGATTCCATTCGATTATTTAAAATGCTGAGAAGTATTTTTAAGCTCGATTCTAACTCAGGAACAGCACGTTCAATCAGCGCCTGCTGGATCAATTGCTCTACGGTATTTCGGTACAATCGAGTTGGATTTTCAACAATCCCAGAATAAAGTCCACTTTTAGCAAGCAAAGGCATTTGCTGAACTACCGATGCACAAAAGCTGTCAATCGTTTGTACCCTAAGTCTTTGTGGATTGAGTGTTAAGTTCCACCCAAGTTGATTGCTCTGCTCAACAACTTTACCAGCGAGCAGCCAAGTTTTAGCTGCATGAGGATCTACAGGACAGGCCTCATTAACACTTAACAGCGCCTCTAAAATTCGTTCTCGCATTTCAGCGGCGGCTTTCCTGGTAAAGGTAATAGCCAATACCGCTTCAGGCTCTGTCACATGAGCGAGTAAATTCAAGTAACGTTGCGTGATTAATCCAGTTTTACCACTTCCCGCTGGAGCTTGAACAATATAGGAGTGAGCAATATTGATGGCTTGATCGCGCTCATTTTGGTCAATAATTACGCTCATGCTTGATCCTCTATCAACTCATAATCAGCTTTTATTTGTAATGGTGATTCGTTGATACGACAAACGGAGTGTAGCTCGCAGTATAGGCAAGGATTTTGCTCAATATCGGGAGTGACGCTAGCGCAACCACTTTTAATTTCATTAGCAATCACATTGAGTGAGTCTTGGGTGTGATTTAAAAATGAAGACCAATCGCACTCTCCTCCACTCCATTTCTCAATAGGAATGATCCCTTTAACGAATTCATTTAACTGTCCAATGCCGACATAGCCTTGCTTTTCGTGACGCACTTTGGCAAACGCAATTGCGTCAACTTCAGTTAATGCCTGCGCATATATCGGTAACTGCGGCAACGGTATTCGTTGGTTAAGCCATTTCGGAACCGATAAATGACTCGTTTTATAATCAATAATTAAACGTTGCTCGCCGATTAAATCAACACGATCAACAATTCCCTTTAATTTAAGCCCTGCAAATTCAAACTCAACGCTCTGCTCTGTTTTATCGACGACAAAACTGTCCCTTTCAATATCAGATTGCAAAAATGTTCGAATAACGAGGCACTGATATTCCATTTCAACCTGTTCAATCAAACCAACTTGCTTGAACGTTTCGGCAACACTTTGTTGTACACAAGAATGAATAACGTCTTTGAGCTCAAACTCACCTAAACGGGCTAACTGCTCATGATTTTTTACTCGCTGCCAAAACAGCTGAAGTGCTTTATGAATAGAGAGTCCTCGTTGCAGCGGATCAACGCCAATACTTGGCGTTTCCTGCTCATAAAGACCTAACCGAAATTGCATATAGGCATTAAAAGGGCAAGCCGACTGCGTTGCAAAAAATGATGTACCACCTTTGTAATGCTCAGGGATCAACGCAAAGCCTTGTTGATCAGTCAACTCTTCCAACGGCGGCTCTGGTAGATCTTGTTCGCACCGAATGGTTTGAGGTTGAAAAACAAACTCTGACCAATAAGCACTTGGTAAAGTTGCTGTTCCATCTTGTTGCGATGAAAAACTTATTGTCATATTTTCAGAAAGTGCTTTTAGGTTTTGCTTGAGCGACTCGGCATATTTTAACTCTTTTAGTGGCGATGCTCCGGGAAGCTCGTATTGCTTTGCTACGTGGTAAGGAATAAACGGGTTACGTTTAGGTATTTGAGGAAAGCCATCCATGGTTAGGCCAGCAAGCCAAACATAATCAAATTCGAGCGCTAACGATTCATACACTCCCATAATGGAAATAGGCTCTCCTAAACTCTTTGCTTGGAAACTGGCATCAGACAAGGATTGATGAAACCATTGAGCAACCTCATCGAGAGAGCAACTTGAATACTCTACTTGCAAAGCCTTTAGATTATTAAGATGCTCTAAAATTTGTGCTTGCAATTGAAAATCTCGACTCGATTGAGTTTGGTGGCCACCCCACCCCCACAGGTTTAACCATTTTTCAACAACCGCAATCCACTGTCTAACACTGCGCTGATTTTTAAAGTCTGTTGCTTCAATTAATAACTTATCTAAATGATGATTTATATCTGACTCTTTTGACTGAGCTTGGTCAGCTTGAATACTTTTAATCCAAAACACCAATGACTTTAAACTAAATTCTCGAGAACTTTGTTCCGCTAAATGATATACAGCGTTTAATAATTGGCCTTGTTTAGACTTTAATATCCCTAAGGTCTGGCTTTGAATTAAATCGGCAACATCCTCACTCGATAATCGCCCGGCCATTAAACGAATTAAATAGTTACAAGCGCGAGCCAAGGGAAACTCAAGCAGTGGTGTTCCTAAAGAAATATTAAACAGTTTGGATGACGCCGAAGCCTGATCTAATAATTCAGGATGTAAAATTTCGGTAAATGTGCGGTCAACTAAAGCCAAATTATTTTGTAAGTCAGGAACTAAAACGCCAATAGATGCTTTGTGATCACGGGTTAAAATTTCACCACACCAATCAGCAATCGATTTGAGCTCGTCCTCAGTCGAATTAAACACCTTCGCCGTAATTGATTGAAAAGCACTGCTTTTATCAGCTGCAATGTCATGCGCATTAGGCTCAATATACTGAATATCCATGCCTTTTTGGCGAAGCACTTCAATTAACCTTAATTTATCGGGCTCGACACTGTGAAAACCTATCAAATAAATATGCGTAGATTTAAACCAAGTCGAAAGATCATTGCATTGCTCAAAAAAATCGCTCAACCAATTGTTTAATGCATTGCTGTCGAGCCAGTTTTTATGTTTGAGCTTAGCGGTGTAGGTGTTTTGCCAATCATAAAAAGCTCTATGATCTTCAGAGTTTAAAGCACTAGGTAATAATTTTATTCGATATTGCTGCAATAAAGAAAAGGCTGCTTGAGCTAACTTAGCGGTGGCTTTAGTCGATATTAAATCGTTTTGATACTCGCTCGTTTTAATCAGACTCTGCCAAATTCCTTGACTATGAAGGTCGGAGACGGGCCACGGAACTTCTTCGTACTCAGCAATTTTGGTAAATAAAGATTGAGTCCAAACATTCCATGCAAGAATGGATTTACTTTCACAAACAGGCTGTTGCGATAATTGATAATGATACCACTTAGCAGACCAATACCTTGCTTGGCGATTGCTAGCCGTAACCATTTCAGCGCGACTTTGCGACAGAGCAGCAAAAACCTTAGAGTCACTAGACATATTATCCTTTAAAATCAATAAGATACTATTTAACTATGAATTTTAATTTAACTTTATCAGCTAACATTATGTTTTATTGAGATATTTAAAAAAACTTGAATTAGAACAAATGTTTCACTTTACAGCGCACAACCATCTGATTATCTTACCCTCTGCTTTTAATGATGCAACTCGATTTAATCAGGGAACCCAAACAATAATAACCCGTTGATTTAAATCCAGTTTACTTATGGTTAAAACCGTAAAACTTCAGCAAAAGTATGATTGCAGGTTAAACCCTGTGAGGCTTGCCTCTAAGGGTTAGGAGCGTGACAAAATAAAAAAATTTAGCAAGGCGACCCAGTCGGCTTACTAAGCATAATAATTTGTAACGCTGAGAAACATGATAACAAATAAAAAAGAGCTGACCGAGTTGTTGCTGCAACTTGAGCCAGACCTCATCGCGCGCTCAAAAAATGGCGCATCGATTAACTTGGCCACGTTATGCGAAGATGTGGTTCGAGCCTATTTGACTGAAAAGTCACAGGGGGAGTCTGACACGTCACAACAAAATCAATCCAACTGTTATCAAGCCAATATAAATTCAGATCAAAACAGCTCAATCGACCCCATTACCGATTCATCAAATCATTCGCTATACGATCCATTAACAGGTTTACCCAACAGAGTATTCTTCAGTCAATATATTGAACAAGCAATTAAGCGCGCATCTCGGCATCAAAAACCATTTGCCTTAGTGTTTATTGATATTGATCATTTTAAAACCATCAATGATACCCATGGTCACCTCGTTGGCGATGCTTTACTGACTCAACTAACCGATAGGATCGGCAATACAATACGACAATCTGACGTTTTAAGCCGACTATCTGGCGATGAGTTTTGCTTGCTGGTAGAAGAGCTCGATAAATCACAAGATATATTAAAAGTGATTGAATCAATTCAAAACAACATTAATAAACCTTTTGAAACCAATGATGTATCGATCATAATGACAGTGAGTGTTGGCGTCAGTATTTATCCTGATGACGCAACAAATTTTGCGGACTTGTTACACTTTGCTGATTTAGCCATGTACGAAGCTAAACGCGACGGTCGTAATTCAATCAGTATTTTTACACCTGAATTGACCAAAAAAATCAAACACCAAAATAAACTTCAAAAATATTTAGTGAACGCCATTAAGCACAATGAATTTACTATTTGGATGCAACCAGAGCTCAGCTTAAAAGATTATTCTATTTCCTCAATGCGACAAATAGTCACATTACCTGGAGCTGATTTAACTACCGAACAAGCGATGACAGAAGTTGCTTCTAGAAGTAAAAAAATAAATCAGCTCAATATCGAATTGCTTAAATCAGCCTGTCAGTTAGTCGCTGATTACCATAAAGAATATCCGCATTTACCCAGAATTGTATTGCCAATCTATAAAGATTTTCTGTGTTCTTCACGTTGTGCACATTTGTTTAAAGAGCAAATCGCCAAGAAAGGGATTGATGGAAATCATTTAGAAATAGAAATCGAAGAAGCTGACTTAGTTAAACAATGCTCTTATGGTTTAGATAACTTACAACAGATATTCAAATTAGGCTGCAAAATCAGCTTAATTAACTTTGGGATCAATCCAAGCTCATTTGAGCTTTTATCTTCAGGTCTTATTCATAACATTAAAATTGACGGCACTTTAATCCATCGATTAGAAAAAGACGCTCGCTCAAGACTTTTAATGGAAGCTATTATTGATTTATGTGAAAAGTTTTCGATAAACATAGTCGCTCTCGACATCAATAATATGTCTCAAGTTAGAATGTTAAAATCGTTAGGCTGCAATGGCATTCGAGGCGATTTTTTGAGCCCAGCAGTTTCTATTACCGAGTTTGAAAACTTGCTCAAAAGCAATGAAAGACAATTCGATATCGATCACATCATTGAAAATCGCATTCGTCGTAGTGGAATTCCTCCACAAGCTTTATAAAAGGCTTATCGTTATTTTGATTTGTAACCCCAACGGTTACTTAACTGATGCTCAATATTTAGATGATCGAGTATTCTGGCCACCATAAAATCAATTAAGTCATCAATCGACTGTGGTTGATGATAAAACCCTGGAGCCAAAGGCATAATTGTCACGCCCATTTCCGAAAGTCGAGTCATATTCTGTAAGTGCAAGGTTGAAAATGGGGTCTCTCTTGGCAATAAAATAAGTTGCCCTCTTTCTTTTAAAACCACATCGGCCGCGCGCTCTAATAAATTATTACTGGCGCCCGTTGCAATCGCTGACAAAGTGCCTGTACTGCACGGACAAACAATCATTTGTTTCGGCGCGGCTGAACCTGAAGCAACCGGGCTCATCCAGTTCATACTTGAGCACAAAATAATTTCGCCAAGCTCCGCTTTTTTTCCCTCAGTTAACGAAGTTAAAATCTCTTCGGTTTTGTTGTTATTACTTGGTAAATTGATATTAAGCTCGGTCGCAAATACCACTCTGGCTGCATCTGAAATCAGCACGTAAACTTGATTGTAAGCTTTGCGTAACTCCTTTAACAAAGTTAAACCGTATTGCGCACCGCTTGCGCCAGTAATGCCTAATGTAATTGCCTTGTGCTTCATGCGAACCTTATTAACCTTTCAACTTTTCAGCGAGTGATTGATAAATACCACCAAAAGCGCCATTACTCATTAATAGCACATGGCAAGACTGATTATTGTTTTGATAACCCTTCACCAATTCTAAAATCGCCGCCTCAATGGCTGTCACATCATCAAACACATGGGTATTGTCGAGTGACGGCCAATCGATCTGCTGCGGATCGTGTAGCAATTTATGGGTTGCTTTTGCTAATGCAGGGATAACCTTCGCTTTATGCACACCCATTTTCATCGTATTAGAACGCACATCCACAACGGCGATGATAGGTTGGTCACCTACCTGTTTTCGTAAACCATCTAACGTAAGCTCAATCGCGGTTGGATGGTGCGCAAAATCGTCATATACCTCTACATTAGGCGCAGAAATCTTTAATTCCATACGGCGTTTTACATTTTTAAACTCAGACAATCCTGCAATCGCATCTTCAATTTGAACTCCTACATGGTGTGCTGCGGCGATGGCCGCGATGCCATTTTTTACATTATGCAAGCCAATCAAATTCCAATTCACTGTTCCGTAATGTTTGCCCTTAAACATCACTTCAAAGACACTGCCATCAGGTGACTTCAAATCAAATTGCCAGTCACCTTTGTCGCCAAAAGATTGCTTAGGTGTCCAGCAGCCTTTATCCAAAACATCATCTATATTACGTTCTTGATAGGGATGAATAACAAGGCCGTTTCCGGCAATAGTGCGAACTAAATGATGGAACTGAGTTTGAATAGCCGCCAAATCGACAAATATATCAGCGTGATCAAATTCCAAATTATTTAATATAGTGGTTCGCGCACGATAATGGACAAACTTTGAGCGTTTATCAAAAAATGCCGTATCGTACTCATCGGCTTCTACAACAAAAAAGACCGAGTCGGTTAATCGAGCAGAAACACCAAAATTTTCGGGTACACCTCCAATTAAAAAGCTTGGGTTATATCCCGCATATTCGAGTAGCCACGCCACCATAGACGACGTAGTTGTTTTGCCATGAGTACCAGCAACGGCGATCACCCATTTATCTTGCAAAATATTTTCAGCGAGCCACTGCGGTCCCGAACGATAATTCAATCCTTGATTCAGCATGGCTTCAACTTCTTCGTTGCCACGACTCATGGCATTACCTACCACGACGCAATCGGGTTGTGATTTTAGGTTGTCGGCAGAGAATCCTTCAATCAATTGAATTCCAGCTTGTTCTAGCTGAGTGCTCATAGGTGGATAACAGTTCTTATCCGAGCCGGTTACCTTAAATCCTTTTTGTTTCGCTAATTGCGCGATCCCACCCATAAAAGTTCCGCACACGGCAGATATATGAATATGCGCCACCTTAACTCCTTAATAACTGCAAAATAAATTGGCTCAATATTAGCTGAATGATCATGGTGACAGAACTTAAGCCTAGGGCCGTAAGCCATTTAACCCCAAGCGCACCTATGTAAATATAAGCGTTAACCAACATGCGCCAACTGATTGAGCAAAAATACAATATTACCAGAATTTGTGCGCCAAGCTGCGACTCTTTAATCGGTACTTGGGCGCTTTCATCTGCAATTAATTGTGAAGAAGGATCTGCCCATAACCACAGCGCAACCAGTAAAGGCAGCGTAATCAGTAAATCGGTTCCCAAAAATGCAAGCAACGATTGGACAAGCCGATCAGTTTTGTTAAGTACAATAAACGGTAACGCTCTAACTAACACCGATACCATTACGACCAATCCGGTAACACTCCACTCCCAGCGGCCAAAGGAAAAATACTGTGAAGCGGTTTGAGCTAACCCCACCGAAAAGACAAAAAAGACGAGTAGGGAGTAAGAGCTTGGTAAGCTTATAGGCGTTGAGCGAACACAAACCAAGTCCCATAGCTGCTTAATGGTATAAAAAAGTTGCTGCAAAATTATTCATCACATTCAGATCATCTAACGATTGCATTATACCCGTTCTACTTCAAAATGTATGAGCCAGCAATTCAACAACCTATCGAATTCAAGGCGTGATAAAGAAGAATTAGTCATTCTAATTCAAGTTGTCACAACAAAGAAGATGATAGGTTATTGGCTTGCCCTGCGGGTATTCAGCGAGGAAACTTGCACTGCATTGCAACCTTTGAAAAGGACTCGACATTCTCTACAGGTTGCTCCTTGCTCAAATTCCCTAGATGAACACAGGAACATGCAACTTCAAGTAGAACGGGTATATAATACGCCACACAAAGTTGATCACCCATACAAATTCAAGGATATCTATGGCTCGTCAGAAAAAATACAATGCATTTTATGCGCAATCAGGTGGTGTTACTGCCGTTATCAACGCTTCTGCCTGCGGTGTTATTGAAGCCGCCCGCAAACACAAAAAACACATCGGTAAAGTATACGCCGGTCGCAATGGCATTATTGGCGCGCTCGAAGAAGAATTAATCGACACAAGCAAAGAGTCAGCCAAAGATATTGCTGCATTAAAGTTCACGCCCTCAGGAGCCTTCGGTTCTTGTCGATTTAAATTAAAAAGCCTTGAGCAAAATAGAGCGGAATACGAACGCCTGATTGAAGTGTTTAAAGCCCATGATATCCGTTACTTCTTTTATAATGGCGGTGGAGATTCTGCCGATACCTGTTTAAAAGTTTCGCAGTTATCCGAGCAAATGGGTTATCCAATTCAAGCCATTCATGTACCTAAAACGGTAGATAACGATTTACCCTTCACCGACAACTGTCCAGGCTTTGGCTCGGTAGCAAAATACATTGCCGTATCTATTCGAGAAGCCGGTTTTGATGTTGCATCTATGGCTAAAACATCGACCAAAGTATTTGTAATGGAAGTGATGGGACGCCATGCAGGTTGGATTGCTGCGGCAGGTGGTCTTGCAGCAGAAAACGAAGGTGATTCTCCGCATATTATTTTATTTCCAGAAATCGCTTTCGATAAAAAGAAGTTCTTAAAACGAGTTGATAACTGCGTCAAAAAGTTCGGCTACTGCGCCATAGTGGTTTCTGAAGGCGCACAGTACAAAGACGGCACCTTTTTAGCCGATGCAGGCACAACCGATGCATTCGGTCATAAACAACTTGGAGGTGTTGCTCCGGTTGTAGCACAAATGGTTAAACAAGAGCTCGGCTACAAATACCATTGGGCGGTAGCCGATTATTTACAACGGGCTGCACGCCATATCGCTTCTGCAACCGATGTTGAACAAGCTTATGCAGTGGGTGCAGCAGCTGTTGAAAAAGCCATTGAAGGTAAAAACTCTATCATGGTGACTATTGAGCGCGGTAAAGGCAAAAAATACCAATGGTCTATTGGTGAAGCACCGCTTGCTCAAGTAGCCAATGTAGAAAAAATGATGCCTCGCGATTTTATTACTAAAGATGGCTTTCATATTACGGAAAAGTGCCGAGAGTATTTACAACCTCTGATTCAAGGCGAATCGTATCCCTCATACAAAAATGGTTTACCTCAATACGTTACCTTGAAAAAAGTAGCGGTTGAGAAAAAACTAAAAAAGAAATTTAAAGTTTCTTAACTCTTTGTAGCGCAACTATAAAAAAGCGTCCGGTTGGACGCTTTTTTATTGGCATTATTCTTAGCTCTATCTAAAGCAAACCGCTAGTCTAAATTAAGATTAATTCTTTCTGACTTTTTTAACCTCTTTGCCACCAACTTATACGAGTGGTCAATCAGCCTTTCAATTTCAGATAGCGGAATGCTGTTATCCAAAATGAGCGTATTCCAATGAACTTTGTTCATATGGTATCCAGGAATGATCGCTGGAAAAATACTTCTAAGTATTTCTGCTTCTGCCGGATCGCACTTTAAGTTAAGCCAGTAAAACTCTGAGTCTTTTCCTAGCGCCAAAGTCGCAAACATTTTACTGACTACTTTGAATACCGCAACTTCTGGTCCGAATGGAAAATATTCCAAGCTTTCGGGCTTAGAGAGAAGATACGATTTAATATGCGCTACCGTCTCATGATTAATGCTAGGTTTTTGCATATTATTTTATCATCTCTTTTTAATAGACATTGTTACCGTCAAGGTAAATGTGCTTTAGCTAGATACTCTCTCGACTGCATTTCCTGAAGCCTAGATAAAGTGCGTTTAAATTCAAACGCAAGTCCTGTTCCTGTATACAAAAGCTCCATTTGAACTTCGGCAGAAATAATGAGCTTCACGTGCCGCTCGTAAAACTCATCTACTAAGCTAATAAACCGGCGCATTGCGTCATTCTTGTCGTTACTCATCACGTATATTCCACTGACTAATACAGTATGAAAACAGCGCGAAATTTCTATGTAATCAGCATGACTTCTTGGCGTATTACAAATGGCGTTAAAATCAAACCACACCACGCCTTCTGCTAAACGTACGGTCTGAATGTTGCGACCTTCAACTTCAAGCGATGTCGCATTCGGCTGCTCTTCGGTGGCTAAATGATCGAAGCTGAAATTCATGTTATCAATAGCGCCTTGATCGAGCGGATGATGATAAATTTCGGCTTGTTCAAGCGTTCTTAATCGATAATCGATGCCACCATCTACATTCACCACTTGGCAGTATTGTTGAATCAATCTTATTGCGGGTAAGAATCGATCGCGTTGCAAGCCATTCCAATACAGTTTTTCCGGTGGAATATTCGAGGTAGCAACCAATGATACCCCGCGCTTAAACAAGGCTTGAAACAATCCACCTAAAATCATGGCATCGGTAATGTCCGAAACAAAAAACTCATCAAAACAAATAATCAGTAAATTTTTTGCCATATGATCGGCAATTTTATCAAGAGGATTAACTTCGCCTTTTCGACTTTTTAACTGATGATGTACCTCATGCATAAAGCGATGAAAATGTAATCTTTGTTTACGAGTAATGGGTAAACTATCGAAAAAGGTATCAACTAGATAAGTTTTTCCGCGACCCACGCCGCCCCAAAAATACAATCCTTGCTCAGGCTCGACTTTAGAAAAACTGCTTTTTATTTTGCCAAATAAACTTTGCTCGCTTCTATCTCGAGCAATTATACGATGGTATAAGTCATCAAGCCTTTCTACTGCTAACTGCTGCGCCGGATCAAACTGGAAATCGACTCGCTCTAAATCGAGCTTGTATTTTTGCAGTGGCGTTAAAGACTCCATGGCAGAGCCTCAGCTTTTGCTTGTAATTGCTCCTGCAAAATCTCTCTAAGCTCAACTAAACGGCTATGAAAGAAGTGCCCAGCACCTTGCATCACAATCCACTGCGGTGAAGGCTGTAAAGATTCAATCCACTTTTCAGTTTCGGAAAAACTCACCACTTCATCTTGGTCTCCCATAATCGCCAGCCAATCACACTTAGGGTGAATCATGCCGTCAAAATAGCCTCGCGCTACCGGAGGCGCAATTGAAATTAACTGTTCAATCTGGTACTCGTGAGCAATCATAGCGCTCACCCAGCTACCAAAAGAAAAACCAGATAGCCATAGCTTATGTTCGGGGTACTCGGTTTGTGCCCAGGCTAAAACCGCACGTAAATCGTCTTGCTCGCCCTTACCATGATCATACACTCCTTCGCTTTTTTGCACTCCTCTAAAGTTAAAACGAACCGCAGGAATTCCAAGGTTTGCTTGCGCTCGTGCAACGGTATGGATCACTTTATTGGTTAATGTGCCACCATGTTGAGGGTGCGGATGACAGCAAATTGCCACGGCCTTTTTTAGATGGCTTGCAGGCTTATCTAAAACGGCCTCAAGTTGCCCACTTGGTCCGCTGATAAAAAACTTTTCAGTTTGAATAGATGACATAACCGAACGAATACTCGTTAAAAATGATATTTTCTCAAATATTAGACTTAGCCTCAATCTATCTGAAGCTTTTAAAAGCGCATCTGCACTCGCTTTTTGACTAAACTTTAATCGAAATATCGCGATTCTATAAAATGAAACATCTTTTTATGCGTGAATTAACAAAAACCTTATGCATGGGTCGAAAATTCATGGCAAATTATCTATTATATTAGGGAACACTAAACCACGGAGCTCACTATGGCTTGGATTATAAGTCTTGTATTAATCGCTATTTCTGCTGCTGTTGCATACACCTTTGGCAAACGCTCATCACCGGCGCAACAACAAATAAATGAGCTTGAAAGCATAGTTTTGGAAAAAGAAGCGGAATTACAGCAATACAAAAAACAGGTGACCTCACACTTTGAACAATCTGCCAAACTGTTTGGCAAGGTCACTGAAGAGTATCAAGCATTGTATCATTTCATGGCAAATAGCTCGCAATCTTTGGCGGGTGAACAACCATTCAAAACAGCGCTTCCGCAGTCAGATACTAAAGCGATCGAAGGCTCTTTTAAAGGCAGCGATACTTTCAGTGATGAACAATATTATCACGCTCACGATTATCGAATTAAGAATGAAGAAGAACAAAAGCCTTCAGCTAGCGCCGATGTAGTTCAGCTGAAAAAATCTAAAGAAGAAAAAGTAGATGACGATTCTGATCACCCTGCTTTGGATTACGCCATTAAAGAAAAAGGTGTTATCAATCATAACAGCCTAAATATGGAAAACGTAAAATCGAAATAATTAACATGCTTTCAGTTAGTTAAATAAGGGGCTTAATCGCCCCTTATCGTTTTTGGGATAAACCGAGATGAATCCAAAAATTAAAATGTTCAAAAAATCGTTCGTTTATTTTCTGTTTTTATTTAGTCTAAACCTATTTATCAACTCATTACATGCTGCACAGTGGCCAACCGCCGTTAATGGAGAGTCACTTCCAAGCCTTGCTCCTATTTTACAAAAAGCCAACCCATCGGTTGTCAACATTGCTACCACCGAAATTGTAGAGTCGCCCTATTCTCGTGACTCATTATTTGGCTTGTTCGGCCAACGTAAACGTTTTCGTCAAGCTAACAGCCTTGGATCAGGCGTTATTATTGATGCCGCAAAAGGCATTGTGCTGACCAATCATCATGTTATTGCTAATGCCCATGAAATTACCGTGTCGCTAGAAGATGGACGAGAATTTGAGGCCACCGTTATGGGTAAAGATCAGCAAACTGATGTTGCCGTACTAAAAGTAGAAGCTCCTAATTTAGCTTCAATTCCGCTTGGCGATTCTGATGCTCTAAAAGTCGGAGATTTTGTAGTCGCCATTGGCAATCCTTATGGTCTTGGCCATAGCGTTACTTCAGGCATTGTTAGCGCGAAAGGTCGTTCTGGGCTCGGTATTGAGCAATATGAAGATTTTATTCAAACCGATGCTGCCATCAACCCCGGTAACTCTGGCGGCGCCTTAATTAATTTAAAAGGCGAGCTGATTGGTATTAACACCGCTATTTTAGGGCCACAGGGTAATATAGGTATTGGTTTTGCTATTCCAATTAACTTAGCCAAAACCATTACTCAACATCTTATTGAATATGGTGAAGTCCGCCGCGGCTTATTAGGCATATCCGTTCAGCAAATTGATAAAGGTTTAGCCCATGCACTGGGATTGTCTTCAGCCCAAGGCGTTATAGTTACTGAAGTAGGTGATGGCTCGGCCGCGCAAAAGGCCGGTATTAAAACCATGGATGTAATTATTGGTATGAACGGAAAGCGTCTTCGTTCATCAGCCGATTTATTGAATCAAGAAGGTTTATTACCCGCAGGAAGCCAAGTTCCTGTAGAGCTAGTGCGCGATAACAAAACCATCAAAATGAACGTTATTTTAGAGCTACCCAAGTTTATAGAAAAAGCAGGTGATACTATCCATCGTTTGCTTTCGGGAGTTAAACTTGGAATTAAACAAGGTGTGCCGAACGAACAAGCGGGTATTGAAGTATTAGAGGTAACCAACCAATCTCGAGCTGCATACTACGGGTTGAGAACCGGAGACATCATAGAAGGGCTTGGGCGCTACCGTGTGACCAATTTTGATGAGTTAAAACAATTGAGCCGACAAGTAGAACGCAGTTTGCCGCTTAGAATAAGAAGAAATAATGAGCAATTTTTAGTAATGATCCGTTAAACTAACAGCATCCACAAAAATAATAGCCCAAAGTGGCGATTACTTCGTTAAACATATCAACTTGTTAACAATAATAATTAGGGTTTATTTTGAACCAAATCAGATTCGTCATTAAATACGCCATTGCAGGATTGTTCATTGCACTTGCATATTTAGTTTTATTTTCAGATTCAGAAGCAAGTTTAGAACTTAGAAAATGGATATCTAGCAGGCTTGTTGTTAATGCACCCGCCACTCAAACTCCAGTTTTCTCGCCTATTGCCTCATATGCTGACGCTATAGAAAAAGCTTCACCAACCGTTGTCAGTATTCAAACAGTTGGCAAAGGTACATTAAGCCTAAATCCCGATGCCAGAAATGAAGACGAACAATATGTGGTCAATGTTGGGCTTAATGTAGGTTCTGGCATAATTATCGATAAACGCGGGTATGTTGTAACCAACTATCACGTTGTTAGAGATGCTAAATCAATAAAAGTAGAACTTTCAGATAAACGAGAAAAAATTGCAACCGTAGTAGGCGTTGATCCTTTTTTGGATTTAGCCGTTTTGCACATAGCGCTAGATAATTTACCAACGCCCATTATAAACCCTGAACGCCCTATTCGAACCGGCGATGTAGTTTTTGCCATAGGTAATCCATATGGTCGTTTAGCCCAAACCGTTACCATGGGCATAGTGAGTGCCACTCGAACTCCAGCCGATAGAAATTTTCCGGAAAGGCTTCAAACCGACGTTGCTATTCACCCTGGTAACTCAGGCGGCGCTTTAATTAACGCCTATGGTGAATTGATTGGCATTAACAATATGCAGTTGGCTTCACAAATGGGAGGCGCACAAACCGGGATCAGCTTTACCATTCCTTACTATGAAATAGAACGAGTGGTTGCCGATTTAATTGAGCTGCAAGGCAAACCCAGTGCTTATTTAGGGTTTTCAGTTTCGCAATTACATCCAACTGAAGTTCAGCAATTATTGCCCCAGAATATTGATCCAAACCTGGGAGTTATCATCACTGATGTGCAATTAAAAAGCCCGGCGCTAAAAGGTGGTTTACTTAAAGGCGACTATGCCATTTCAATGAATGAACAGCCGATAAAATCTATTCGTCAACTGGCACAGATGATTCGCAAAGTTGAAGCGAGTCAATCCATCACTCTGACTATAGTCCGTAGTAAACAAATTCAAAAAATTATCATTGTAGCTGAAGAGCAAAACGCTCAAACAATTGAAGATAATATATAATTTTCACTAATATATTTCTAAGTTTATTTTATCTAGTACCGTTTTGTCTTAATCTTCCATAAAAAAAGAGCCTTGACAAGGCTCTTTTTTAAAGAAGCATTTAATTACTTATCTTTTTTACTTGGAATGTATTGTGATTGGGTTGAACCGCCTACAAAAGTGCAATCACCATTTTCATCCCAACGAAAAGTTACAAAGGAGTAACTATCAACTCCATTTATTTGTTGAATCAAGTCTGGCTTATCATAAGCAAAACATATCACTGATTCTTCTTCAGAAATACGAGCTTGACAAAATCCCCAAGAAAATCCAGGACCAAACTCGGTTGCTCCATAGGTTCTGGTACCACAACCAATTTGCTCAAACTCATTATCTGAAAAGCGTGCAGTTTTCATACTTCCAAATGCATTACGCGCTTCAAAATTAATTTCTACAGGTACTTCGATTACTTGGCCTGCAAAAACTGAGCTAGATAATACTAACAATACAGAGATTATTGTATTTTTCATTTTCTGACTTTCCTTTTGTTGTGTTAAAAAATCGATATTATTGAATGCTCATTGCACCAGAATTAACTGACTGAGCGACTTCTCTAAAAAATTGTTTCCTTTGTGCTGGCGCTAGTTTTGCGGCCTTAAACTGTAATTCATCAAGTTCTTTTTGGCTGATCCGTCCGGCTTGGACAAAACCATCTAGCTCATATAGTAATTTCTGTGATTCTTCTTTTTGCTCAAATGTTGAAGCTTTTCCAGCGGTAATATTTTTGCCTTCAGAAAGCGAAGCTAAAATGTTTTGTTTTAAACCATTTTCATTTAAAGCTTGAAGTTGATTAGTCAGTTTCTCTAACTGAACTTGCTGGTTCAGGAGCGATACTTTAATTGCTTTTAGTTCATCTGAAGACTCTAAAGCTATTGAGTTATAAGCGGAATCTGTTTGTTGATTACTTGAATGTAGTTGAAGTTGCTCTGTATTATTTTGGGTGTTTTGTGTTTTTGATTGGCCCAATTGCGTTACTTGATAAAAAAGAGCAATCAATATAAGAGTCTGAATTACAACTATTCCCTTAAGCCAATTCATTGAGTCTTTCCATAACTAATCGAAAATGGTGCGATAAGACTATCAGTAGAATCAACCAACATTCAAGCTTGATTTCGCTCTTTTTTATTAATCATTTGAGATTTTAAATTAATTGCAAAAACTAAGGTCAAGGCTCAATTAATGATCCAAAGTATTCTCTAAGCATTTATTTGAAACGCAATGAAGATATATGTCGCAAAATCAAAATCAAAAACGCACCACTAAAAGCTTTTATCCAATTCACTCTAACGAGACAAATGTATCATTACATTGAATTCGACTTCGAATCCCGTTCTGCAAGCCACCCTTCAACTTGTTGATCAATTTCTTTAGGGAAAGGTACACCATCTTCAACTCCAACATAAAGCAAAGCCATGTCCTCTCGTTCAAGAAATACTCTGTCATATTTGCTCAGCCAAATTTTTAAATGTGCATGAAGCTGATTGAATAAAGGCAACTCTTGATATAAATCTGGGTACTGCTCGAGCAACTCTACAATGTTTCGATTACCTTCATGCATTGGGCCTTCGGTCATGGCTCGAATTTGATCAAAGATAAATCGCTCATCTTCATTCATATCTGGATAGTGCATCCGTAAACGTTGCTCCCAGCTCATATCAACCCTTTCAGCTTGTTTACTTGTGAGCAGTTCACCCAGTTCGTCTCTGCGACGAACTTGAGCAATAAAAGTAGTTTTAGTTAATTGTAAGTTGCGTTGTACTTCTTGCATTACCGACAATAAATCGGATGTTTTTTGACTCATCTCTAGTGGTTCAATTAACGCTTCTGCTTTCGGATTTGAATAATTGAAGCTCCAAAAAGCGGCCAGCATCAATCCAGCTATCGTAATAGCAGCAGGCCACCATTTTGCGCTTACTCCCGATGGCTTAGCGAAACCTTCGCTCGGTTTGGACTGAATCTGCTCGGCTTGTTCATAGGCTTGAATAATTTCATCGACCTCTGAGGAGAAACTGAAGCCTTGGCCGCGTACCGTTTTAATGATGCTTTGTTGCTTTCCATTATCATCCAACAATTTGCGAGTATCTGATACTAACCGCGCTAAAGACCATTCTGAAACCACGGTATTGGGCCAGAGTTGTTCCATCAGATCTTGTTTCGAAACCAAATTCGGTCTTGCTTCTATTAAAATCAATAATAATTGCAGCATCTTCGATTCAAGATGACATTTAGCTCCTTTATATAAAAGCTGCTGATTTGCCGGATAAAAAGTGTAGTCGCCAAAGACATAGCGTCGTTTTACTGCTAAGCCCGGTTGTTTTTTGCCTGCATTTTGCGTATTTGCGTTCGCAGGTGACAGGTGCTGATGTTCTTGTTTGATATCCGTCATGCAACTTTCCTGTAGTAATCGAAATCCTTTTGCCCCAGCGCTTGTCGCTTCAGCGCGATTGGACTACGCCAATCAATTTCAAACTAAATCAAACTAATTCAAAGTCAATTCAAGCAGAATTAACACAGTTTATGTATTTTTTCCTCAGGATTCAAAACCAGAGGGAAAAACAATGCTTCAATTAAACAAAACACTTCATTTTACACAATGTACAGTTAAAGCCTTATTTATCTTTGCGAGCCTGATTGGGCTCAGTGCTTGTGACTGGTTCAAGGGTTCAGAAAATGACCCTCCAGAAGAGCCACCGCAAGCTGCTTTTAGCGTTTCGGTCAATTCAGGGAAAGCACCTCTCACGGTTAACTTTAACGATTTATCGGTCGCTGGAGACAGTAACATCACTAGCTGGCTTTGGGACTTTGGTGATGGTAACACCAGTACCAGTGCCAATCCATCACACTCCTACAGTGTACCCGGCAACTACGATGTACAATTAACCGTTACGAGCAACGTCGGCAGTGATCAAGCGACACAGACTAACGCAATCGAAGTACTTGAGCCTGATATTGTTGTGACTATTGTCGTTCGCGGCCCAGACTCGCAGTTACTCACCGATGCCAGCGCAACTTCGAGTCAATTTCAAATTGAAACACAAGGCTATGACAGCTCAAACCGGCTGCAATTGCAGGTTCGTCCTAGTAGCTCAGAAGGCATGCTTCGAGTTAGTCATCCCGAGTTCATCGATGCCTTGGTGTTTATCGACAGCTTGCAGCTCGATAAAAACTTCCCGATAACCATGCAAAAACGCAATCCGCCAATTCTATTCGAAGCAAGCTCGGCTGCTGAGCTGATAGGCGAAAATGGAATCACCGTTGTATTACCGGAAAACGCCTTACAACGTCCCAACGGCACTGCCGCGAGCGGCGATTTAATGGCCTATATTACACCGGTGGATATCAGTGACTCGAACGAACAATTGGCTTTTCCGGGCAGTTTTTATGGCAGCGATTCACCCACAGGAGCGCGCGATCAGTTGCTCAGTTATGGTGTAGTGGATATCACTTTTGAAAAGGATGGCGAAGAACTTCAGCTTAGAGAGGGCTTGACGGCGGAGCTGCGCTTACCACTCTACGCCGATAAAAACATTGACGATGGGTTATTACAACCTGGTGATCAAATCCCGATTTGGACTTTAGACGAAAACAGCGGTATTTGGATATATGAAGATGCAGGCACTGTCATTGCCGATCCGCTCGCACCACATGGCGTAGCCCTGCATGGCAATACCAGCCATTTTACTCGATTTAACGCCGATATCAATCCGCCGGCTTTAAGTGGAAGCGCAGGGGGCATAGGTGGCGGTTCTGGCGGCTCTAGTGAAAGTGGAATATGTGACGTAACAATAGTGATAATTGGTGCCGAAGTGGGTCAAATTATCGGCTACACTATCAGCTACCAAAGACCTGGATGGCCGGTTTCAAAAAGCCAGCGAAGCTTTGTTTACGATGGCTCCCCTCTTTCTCACCCAATTCTGCGCGGCGCTTTGATTGTGGTCACCATGAACAATGGTGAAAACCAAGGCACAACACGATTTAGCTGTCCGTCAGGGCAAAATAGAGTTGAAACCAGCGTTACCTTAGGAGACGGTCCACCAGAATTTATTTATTTTGAAACCAAGGTTACTGCGGAGTTAGAAAAGGAGAATAACACCGGTCCTTATGTGGTTGTCGGAAACCAAATCGATATCACCGCTTCCTTTGTCGGTACCGATGAGGTTGTGATCAACTCTGAAATCCAGCCGCTAAATATCGTTTTACCAAAACACGTGACTTACAGTGAGGACTACTTAGACACTGATCCTAGCCCCACGCCAATTTGCGGAGTCATTACTAACGAACATGGCAGCAACGAAGAGTGCAACAACATCACTTACATTGATGAAGCAGCTCCAGAAATTGATTTGTTTTATATGTATAGAGATCAAAACGACGAAACACCCTTGATCCTCACCGATATTAGCGGCGCAGACACCGCAAGAGTAGAGTTCATTGATAGTGATCCTGAAGGCCTGGCTCAGGTTTCTGTTTCAATAGATCCCGAAGAAGGTTTAAGGGCCGTTCCAGAACTGACCAACTTTAAAGGTTACATGCGACTCATCGCTGAAAATCAGTACGGCGTTGTCGAAGCACTTACTTATTATTCTGGAATTCCATGTCCTCCGTTTTCAGAAGACCCAAATTGCCAAAGCAGAAAAGTGAATACACAAGTTCAATCAATGAAAGAACAGTAAAAGTAGCTACATCTTGCTCCAACAAAGTATAAGAGCCCCTTTAGGGCTCTTATACTTTATTAACACTTATCTTTTCTAAACCAAATGTACAAAAACAGCTGCGTAAAGCCGACGATCAATTTGAAAGTTTCACTTCATCTATATAAAAAACAAAAGATTCTTCTACATCAATAGCAAATAAACTCAAAGAAACAATATTGGTTTTGTTCATGAATCTGTTTTTGGGAGATTGAAAAACCGTTTCTAATGGATGCTTAAGGTGATTCCAGCCAGGCTCTAATTTAATTTCCATATTAAAACGATCGCTGTATTCATATTGACTCGCTGAATGGTAATTGTCGTAGATTTTAAACACTAACTCGTAGGATTTTTCCGATGGATTAAACACACTTAGCTCAATAAATTGAAAATTAGACCAGTCATGAATAAAGTGATTCAGAGTAATATCAGGGTATTTTCCAGGAGTAAACATCACTTTCATCGAATTCGATCCTTTGTGCTTAATCTCCTTAGATATAGACAATTCTGCCCAAGCATTATCCCAACGTAACAATTGAAAAGGTGTTTCAAAATTACTCAGCACAGGAAACTGGCTGGTCATTATGTAATCATCATAGATAGATACAATTAGGGAACTGATGCCAATGAGTGAGAAAAACACAAAACTAAAAATAGCAACTATTCTTTCAATTTTCGTTTTGTTTTCTATACCATAAATTAAGCAGAGTGCTGAAAAAACACCCACAAGATCATTAATGAGGTCTTTCCATTCAAAACTTCTTCCAACCAACAGTTGCAGAACTTCCGTTGCAAGCCCGAATAGAAAACCAAAAGCAACCGAACCTACAAAAAATACTTTTAATGACAAGGAACCTAACACTTGTCTGGCGCCCATGGTAATCATAAAAAATAGAACAAAATGACCAGACTCCCAAATCTCCTTAACTGTTCGAGAATCATAATAATCAGGGCTACCTATAAAAAGAAGCGCTAATAATGAAAATAGAGAGAATGCGATCAAAGCATGAAATAACAGCTTTACTTTACTTAGCACAACGCTTGCTCTCCTAATAGACAAACTTTTGAGTTCACCCTTTGATTTTAAATGATAAGTCTTTTTGATACTTAATTAGAGCATTAATCAATTACTCTGTTAACAATACGATACACGCGTCTATGAAGCGGCCCTTGCTCTCAACTTAACATTTACTACTCACTCCTCTAATGCAAATAAATTTATCGAAGGTTTTGCTAAGTGGCAAGCTAATCGGCCTAGTTCGTTATTTTGACTATATTTTTTATACTTTACAGTTCTTGTGTAGGCTGTTGACAAGAATTTTAAAATTGATACCTGACGCCTTCAACTTTTATTCTTAAAGAACTATTCATGGAGTTAATTTAAATAGTCTAACTCAAGTTGCTTTAAAAGTGCTCACTGAATCAAAAACTGATCGCTGTTTTCGTAACATAGATTGATCAAATCCTCTTAACTCTAAACTTTTTGAGATCGACTTACACTTCACATCAAATCCCTTTTTGTCATTAAATAGCAAAAAACGAATATTTTCTATGTCTCCTAGAAAACCCACTTTTTTATCTAAAACATCTCCTACAAAGGTAAAAAACTTTAATTTCTTCAGATCTTTGATTGCAGCCAATGAGTCAATGCTTTTGCATGAGAACATTAATTCTTCCAAGTTCGAGCCAATCAAATCTCCAAGCCGTTCCAACTTCGTGCAGCCAAGTAGATTTGCGACCTGCAAGCTTTTATAGTCTCTAAGCCCCTCGAATGAATCAATTGAACTTAAGTTATGAAACTCTATCAGTTCGATTCCAGAAGACTCTGCAAGGCCAGTTAAAGACTCCAGTTTTTTGGCACTCATAAGATTCAATTGCTTTATTCTACTTAAATTACCAAGAACATTGAGATCTTGTTTTGGATAATTGTGCAGGCTGATTGAATCAATATTCGACAGGCTTTTAAGTGACTCTTCCGTACCTTCTCCCCAAATGGCTTCAAAATACGCTAAATTAGGAAAGTTAGAAAAGTCCAACATAAAGCCAGGCTGCTGATGAATTTGCAGTGTTACTAGCTCATTCAAATCATGCAATACTTCCCAATATTTAAACTTCCCAAAAATTTGAATATGTTTTATTTTTGACAAGCAATCCTTAAACCAAGAATAGTCCTTGACCGTTAATCCTTGACAGCCAAAATCTAACGTAAGTGAGCTTACGCCTTCTTTATCTATCAATGAACAGATATTAGTAGGCGCTAATCCTTTAAGAATTAGCTTTCCACCATGTATACCTGATCTTGAAATTTCATAGTTCATATCAGCCTACTACAGAGCTTTGCTTATAACTTATATTTAAAAAGGGCTTTTGTTTGAAGCCTTCATAACGAATACTACTTAGCTATACTAATCACTCTATTTTAAACAAACAAAAGATTAATCAAACTTTCCCTCGCTTTGTAAATTTTCACGTTTTCTATATCTTTATTAAGCTTCTTGGCACAATCAACTATTGATTGCTCGTTCAAATCAAGCATAGTTTTTACAATAATTTCCCTTGCTGAAATACTAACTATTTGATCACACCCTAGATCTAAAAATGGAACATCACATATTAATCTTTGCAAGTTTGTGGCGCTGGTAATATCACTATACTTTAAAGGCTCTGCACTTTTTGCTTCAACTTCAGCAACTTTTAACTTTGGTAACTTGAACAGTGAATTAACTTTCATCAGCTTTGAGCAAGACTCGATATTGATAGACTCAATTGAACTACATCGGTGAATATTGGCAATATCAATTAGTTTGCTGCATTTAATTAGCGAAAGCTCCTTCAAACTGCTAAGAGATTCAATGCCGTTCGTTGTAGTTAAGTTCCCTTTAGTTATTGTTAAAGACTCTAGGTTTGTTAGTGAGGCCAGAGAACCGAAATCACTTAGTCCAGCTCCATCTATCGTTAAACTTTTCAACTGCTCATTTGCCAAAAACTCAACCGGATACTTTGTATCTACGTTGATTTCGAGAAACTTTAAATTCTGGAATTGTCTAAAATCGACCTTTGGCTTTATTCGATCATTGCTTTTAAAAGACACGAGTTCAGTTAAGCCTTCAATACCTTTGGTTGAATCAGGACCTAAGGGAACCTTTAACACTTTTATTTTATCGGCGAAAGCCAGCAAATTAGAGTAATCACTCCAATTGACACCGAATAATATCAAAGTATCAAAATCCGAAGAGTTAAGGAGCGCCTCTGTTTCAGCGCTCCAGTCGCCCTTTAGGATCAATTCTTGACTCATATATTTCTATTCCTTCAGCTTTTTCTCACTGATTAATAGCTTAGTCTTTAAAACCTTTGGAAGCTCAGATTCATGCTTCTTTAACAGAGACACAACTCTCTTGTAGTTCTTTTGCCTAAACGCATGATCAACTTTGCTTCCTAGGCTATTGATGAGCACATTATGGCGATGATTCACCTCTTCGGCATAATACTGTTGCCATACTTCGTTATTCTCATAAAATTCTCGGAGTATATCATCACAGTTAAAGGGATTAGAGAACTTCTTACTAATATGCCTTAATGTTGAGACCGCCGTTCGAACAACACCTTTTAACGAACTTTTATCTTTTAACACTGATTTGGCGCTAAAGACTATTCTACGAATGTAATCATTAAGCAATTCCGACTGAATATTTGAATCCAGTATTTCCCTTGCGATAACAAGCTTATCTAAGAAAGAAATAGCCTGATGATCAAATAACTCAATAAAAAATCTGGTTGATACCTGAAAATCATCGGAATCGAAAACACTAGACAAAGCATCTAAATCAAGCTCCTCTATCTGCGGAATCAAGCGCACTAACGCTTCGGCCCTAGTAGATCTATCTGATTTTTGAATAAATTCTCCAACTCGTACTAGGCACTGGTCGCTGACGTTTTTATCTAGTAGTAGATAAAGACACTTCAAATCATCGACATTCAGATTATTGCCTTCTAGCCCTTCAAGATCGGAAAGACCAAAACAGTAGCTATCCTTCTGTTTTTTTAGCTTATAGTGGTCAGATAACTTCACGAATCAAAACAACTCTTGAATAATTTTCATATTTTCATCTCGCCATGAATCAAACTGTTCTTTATTCGATCTAAGACAATTCGCGTTAATTAAAAGATTAATATTTTGATAAGTAAGCTTGTCTTCATTGTTATTATAAATATCAAAATCGTCATCATTTTCGATCTTTCTCTTTATATCCTCACATACCTTAATCGATTCATCATATTTTTCTGAAACTGATAATGACACTGCGAGGGCAAAAGGTAGATAGACTCTCCTTAACTCCAGCTTTTTCAATAAAGCCAGATGAAAAGCATTTTCATTTTCCACGGTCATAAAAAATGGAATGGCTTCGTCTTTTATGCAAACATGAATTCGCTCCAAGATCAGTTTTAACTCTGCTTCAGTTTCGGATAGCCACCCTAACTCACCCTTTTCATTCCCTTGCAATCTCTGCCCAACCAAGTAAGAAGATAAGATATTCCCAAATGGATTACATAACATATTAGTAAAATAATGGAGATACAAAGAGCCAGGACTTCGCCCTGACTCTATTGTGATTACATCTATAAAATAATCTCTAACTCTAAAAGCCAAACTTTTCTTTTTATTAACCATGAAATCATTTGCTTTCAAATAAGGAAAAACATTCTTATCAACTAACGATTTAACCTTACTTTTTGTCAACGACATCAACTAAACTCCAATAAATAACACTCTATTTAGTACTATAAGAGCTGGCAGCTTATCTATTTAATTCTAATTTGCACAATCAAAAAGCCTTAAAAAGGTTTTAATTCTAGACACTCAAAAAAATCAACTTCATAATCACCAAAACTTTTCTTAAGCTTCATAGATAGCTCCTTTACATCTAAGCTATAGTGTTTTTTCATATCCATTCTTATCGATTTCAAGTGCTTCATTTTTGTCAAAAAGCTTAAATCACCACCTTTCAAACTCATTTCAAAGACTTTTAAAACTTCAAGATTCGGAATTGAAGCCACAAATTCAAGAGACTGAACATTTTTTTGCTTTAACAGCGACAGCTCTTTTAGTTGTTTGAGTCCAGAATAACTTTGCGCCAACTGAACTTTATTACAATTGGCCAAGCCTAGATAGATGAGGTTAGGTAGTTCGTTAAGCGCCGATACATCAACCAGCTTAGTCATATCGTTAAGCTTAATGGCTCGTAGATTAGGGATATCCTCCACACCATTAAGGCTTTCAAACTGACCTCTTACAATATCCAGTCTTTTAAGTGAGCTCATATCTTGAAAAATTGATAAATCCTGCGCTTTAGCTCCGTAAATAATCAAATGCTCAATACCTTTATGTTCGAGTACCGACTGGAAATTTTTTGTCCCCCAATAGTATTCAAGACTTTTTAATCCTTTAAGCTTTGATAAATCGACTTTCTCTTTCACTTCTCCATCAATTCTAAGTTGCTCTAAGGATGCAAGCTGACATATGGACTCCCAATCCATGTCTGTTGACTGAACTCTTAACCTTTTTAGTCCCGGTGACAAATCAACTAAAAATGAAAGATCGGGCCATTGCCCGCGAGAGAAGCCAATACTGAGGCAATTTGAGCTTTTAATTGCCTTAAGCATGCTTTCAGTCATAGCAACCTTACAAGAACAATGATGGTTATCTCTATTGATCTGCAAATTGCTTATTGAGTTATCAACGCCTAACAAAACCATTTATCACCTCTATTTGGTGTTTAAGTGATGGCTGTCCTTGTAACTTATAGGCAGTTCGCCGTACGTTAAAAGTAGAAGCTATCGCCCAACACATATCAAGCAGCTTATTTCTAGATGGCTGTGCGACTGATTTATTCAACAATGCCTTCACAAATCAGTTGAAGTTCAACTTATATTTTCCGTAAATCATCCGGTACTTCAAGCATATCCTCATCAAGAATAATTAAATTTGCTGTAGATATTCTTTCCAGTTTGCTGCTACGAGGCAGGTTAGTCAGAATATCACTTCTAATCGCGATACGAGTGCCTGTTACCGTAGATGTTTCTACAAAGTCCACTC
>JBFHSP010000003.1:0-50491 GCA_041591085.1 Kangiellaceae bacterium
AACCTGGTACTGATTGTCGGCGTGATGTCGATGATCCCGGGCGCGACGTTAACGCTGCCTGGTATGGCTGGTATCGTATTAACCGTAGGTATGGCGGTTGATGCTAACGTACTCATTTATGAACGTATTCGAGAAGAGCTGGCCGACGGCCTTTCACCGCAACAAGCCATTCATAATGGATATGATGCAGCGTTTTCGACCATTGCCGATGCTAATATCACAACGGCTATCGCTGCGCTCATTTTATTTGCCATTGGCACTGGCCCTGTAGCCGGCTTTGCAATCACCTTATTGTTCGGAATTTTAACTTCCATGTTTACCGCTATTGTGGGAAGCCGCGCATTGGTTAATTTAATTTATGGCGGCAAGAAAGTTAAAGCACTTTCAATTTAAGGAAAGAAAATGAACACAAATATTCAGTTTTTAAAACACAGAAATTTGGCGATGATTTTTTCTGCCTTAATGATCATCATTTCAATAACTTCGTTTTTTACCAAAGGTATTAATGTCGGTCTCGATTTTTCTGGCGGCACCATGATTCAAATTAAATACGAATCGCCTATAGAAATTACCGATGTACAAACTGCGTTAGCTAATAAGGGCATTAATAGTGCGGTGGTACAATACTTTGGTAGCTCCAGTGATGTGACCATTCGTCTTCCGAATAACTTAGACATTCCTAATAATCAGCTAGATGCAGAAGTGATGAGTGCGCTTAACGCAGAGCGGCCAGACGCGCAAAAAATTCGTCGTGCTTTCTTAGATGCAGCGGTTGGTGAAGAGCTAAGAGACGAGGGCGGTTTAGCTTTAATGACAGCGCTGCTTTGTATTTTGGTGTACGTAACTTTGCGTTTTGAGTGGAAATTTGCAGTGGGTTCGGTAGCGGCACTTGCGCACGATATTATTATCACTGCAGGCTTTTTCTCGTTGACTCAAATTGAGTTTGATTTAACCGTATTGGCCGCTATTTTGGCGGTTATTGGTTATTCGTTGAATGATACGATTGTTGTGTATGACCGCATTCGAGAAAATTTTTTGAAAATGCGAATGGGTAATTCCGAAGAAATAATGGATCGCTCTATCAACCAAACCTTAACCCGTACTTTAATCACCTCGGGTACAACAGTAATGGTGTTAGTGGCACTGTTTATTTTTGGTGGAGAGTTGATTCATTCTTTTTCAATAGCGTTACTGGTTGGTATCGGCGTAGGAACCTATTCGTCTATTTATGTGGCCAGCGCCGCGGCATTAATTTTAGGTGTTACTAAAGAAGACTTAATGCCTCCTGTCATTGATAAAGAAGGCGCTGATCAAGACGCGATTATGTAACTTAATTGAGTGATTAAAAAAGGCGGTTTTACCGCCTTTTTTTAAATTTTAAAAATGCATAGAAAGCAAAGCATAATCATTATACTTTTTATGTTGATAAGCTGTATTGTAGCAATTACAGCAATTCATAGAGAACTCTATAATGATGAAAATGAAGTTCTATACGCCTATCTATCAGCACACATAAATACACTCCAAGATGTAGCAATCTTAAGTAGTCCAACTACTTGTAGAGGTATAAGTCAGTTACACATGCCAGAAGCTTCCCTCGAGTTAGTTTTAGACTTTAAAACTAAGAACAGTAAGGAATCGAAACCAAAAGATCTTAAGAGCTTAAGCGAGGGCTTCAATGTTGTTCGATTTGATGATGCAATTCGAATTCATAGTGCCCAATATCCCCTCAGTTCTTCAATGAATAAACGGATAATAAAATTATCGAGAGTTGGTTTTGATAAAAATTATACCAAAGCATTATTTTGTATTGAACAAGAGGAAATAGGGTTTATTGTTTATTTTGAAAAGATTAATGGATCGTGGAAGGTCATCAAGACCAATAATGTCTGGATTAGTTAAGCTTACTATTAATAACCAATATCAAATACTCGTTCGGTATAATCCAGACTTCAACAAAATTTTAGTTGTAATTTTTTCAATCTGTTTATAAGTTGAGGCAATATTTGCGTCCTTTAATTAATGATATGGAAGCAATGGATTACTCGGTCTACTTATTCAACGAAATTTTTTCGTTTTTCCTAATATTATGAAGTCCAATTGTAGTGATATGTTGAATAAATATTGGATAAATCGGGAAAAGCGATATTTGAGCAATCCCCATCAAACCATTCCATTATTTTTGTTATTGCAACGTTTCCAATAATTTGCCAAATATCGTAAGTGGTTGTATATTATTTGCTCAACTCTAATGATTTAATAAGGATATTTACGATGATTTGGGAACCATACGATTTTTTTTCCTACTTTGTTCATGTAATTTTGGGTTTTGTGGCCTTTGGTTCTGGAGTGCTTGCCTTGCTTGCCACAAAGGGATCTTCACTTCATATTAGAACAGGTAGAATATTCAGCTATCTTATGATTGCGGTTGCGTTGTCAACCTTTATATTTATGGCATTTCGTTTTCTTCCGCTCGCTATTGTAATGGCAATCTCCGTTATTTATTTTATACCCAGTGCTATTTTTTCTTTAAGGCATCAGTTGCCAAATGCGCAATTGGTCGATAGAACACTCATAATCGTTCCTACGATTCTATTAGTCTTTAGTTGTATTCAAGCTGTACGTTTTCAGTTGATTGAAAATGGACCTAAGATAGGCCCCGTAATGATGGCTCTTACTTTTGGTTTCATTGTTTATCAAGACATTAGAGTATTTAATCAACGGCAACATCACATGAACTTTTGGATTCGTAGACACTTAACACGAATGGTTCTTGCTTTCACATTTGCTGCTATGTCGGTGGTGCGTATTGGAATAAATTTTGGATTAACATTCGAACAGTCGACCATATTTCCTTTGTTAGCAGCGTGGTTAACAATTATTTTCTTTTTTAAACGATATCCAATACCAACAATTGAACAAAACACCGTAATGAAAGAAGTGTGATTTGATTAGGAATTTGTTAAATCTTGGGTAATCAATTGGATCCTGAAAAATGGAAAACACCTAGGCTCGAAGCGTTTCGAATAAATCAAGAGCATTTAAAGGAACTGAATCGTTTACATACCGACAAATATGTAATGAATGTACTTTCGCCAACTGGAAAAATATTCAGCATACAAGAAACGAAAGTCATTTTAGAGGAATATACTTCACATTGGTTCGAATACGGCTACGGGTTCTGGTGTTTTTTCAACCGGCAAACAGGTGATTTTATAGGTCGAGCAGGATTGAAAAATTATGAGATTAATGAGTTCAACAATAAAAAGATCATAGGAATAGCGTATGCCGTTCTTTCCTCTTTTTGGAACCAAGGCTATGCGACTGAAATGTCACGTGAAATTTTAAAGTTTGCTTTTGACTCTATTTTCATTGAAGAAATTGGTGGTTGGGCTTTACCCGATAATAAAAAATCGCTGCACATCCTTGAGAAGCTAGGTTTTAAATATCAACAAGATATCAATTTTGCTGGACTCGAACACCGCTATTATCACTTAATCAATAAAGATTATTTTCATTCATAATTTATGTGATTAAAAATTGAACGATCTTATATTTCTTCCTTCAATTTAAACTGTTTGAATGAGATTCTATTGCAAATGTTTTATTTTGGAGCCTAAAAACTCGTTCTTTTTAACCCAGACTTCACCATAATTTTAGTCGCAATTTCTTCTATCGATTTACTGGTTGTTGAAATATACGGGATACGCTCTTTTCTAAATAAAGCTTCAACTTCACGAATTTCCAACTGACATTGTTTTAGCGAAGCATACTGACTGTTAGCGCGGCGCTCAGTTCGTATTTCATGCAGCCGTTGCGCATTAATTGATAAACCAAATAATTTCTTTTTGTATTTTTTTAACATCGGTGGAAGAGATAGATTTTCCATATCATCTTCAACAAACGGATAGTTAGCTACGTGAATCCCAAATTGCATTGCCATGTAGAGTGAGGTTGGGGTTTTACCGCAGCGTGAAACGCCCACTAAAATCAGTTCAGCTTCATCGTAATAACGAGTGGTCGCACCATCATCATTATTTAAGGCGAAATTAACTGCGTGAATGCGAGAGTCATATTGACCTTTTTCGTCATAGGAGTGAGTTTTGCCCACTCTAAACCCTGATTTTAAATTAAGCGCTTGTTCTAAAGGCCCAATGAAGGTATGGAAAAAGTCTAAAACGAGCCCAGAGCTTTGCATTATAATTGCTCGGATTTCTGGAGTTACAATGGTGTCAAATACAATTGGTGGTACGCCTTCTTGTTGATGGGCTGCATCTATCTTCGCTCGAGCCTCAGCGGCTTTTTTCTCGTTATCAATAAAGGGGAGCGATATTTTGTTAAATTCGACCCCCTCAAATTGGCTTAATAGCGATTGCCCCAACATTTCTGCGGTTATTCCGGTTCGGTCTGAAATAAAGAACACTGTCCGTTTCATAAATAAGCATCATCAAGTACAATTCACACAATGCGAAGTATCGCCAGATTTCATCAAGAACACAAATCTGGTATTCAATTCAATGATCGGAGGAAAGTTGTGAAAGACTACGTGCTTTGGTATAGCGGTTTAGGGATGGACGATGTTGAGATAGTGGGCGGTAAAAATGCTTCGCTCGGCGAAATGATCAGTAATTTGGCCAATGTGGGTGTGAGTGTTCCGAATGGTTTTGCCACTACTGCTAGCGCGTTTCGTGATTTTTTAAGTCAAAGTGGCCTCGATCAAAAAATCCACGATGAACTAGAGCACCTAGATGTTGATGATGTCGAGTTATTGGCTAAGACCGGTAAGAAAATCCGTCAATGGGTTATTGATACCCCATTTAAGCCAGAATTAGAGCAAGCGATTGAACAGGCTTATTACGAATTAAAAGGCGATGCGAATGAAGAATTTGCCGTTGCCGTACGCTCATCGGCCACCGCTGAAGATTTACCTGATGCCTCATTTGCCGGTCAACAAGAGACTTTTCTCAATGTACGTGGTTTTGACAACGTTAAACACGCACTTAAAGAGGTGTTCGCCTCATTATTTAATGATCGCGCTATTGCTTATCGGGTTCACCAAGGCTTCGATCATAAATTAGTGGCGCTGTCTGCGGGTGTTCAAAAAATGATCCGCAGTGATATTGCAGCCAGTGGCGTTATGTTTACTATGGACACCGAGTCCGGCTTTAACGATGTGGTTTTTATTACCGGGGCTTACGGTCTTGGTGAAACCGTGGTGCAAGGTGCGGTAAACCCCGATGAATTTTATGTGCATAAACCGACATTAAAAGCAGGTCGTCCAGCGGTAGTAAGAAGAACCATGGGTGGTAAGGCAATTAAAATGGTGTACGGTGCGTCAACCGAGCATGGTAAATCGGTTGAAACGGTCAACGTACCCATGAAAGAGCGTCAAAAATACTGTATTACCGACGCCGAAATTGAAGAACTAGCCAAACAAGCTCTTATTATTGAAAAGCATTATCAACGTCCAATGGATATTGAGTGGGCAAAAGATGGTGCCGATGGCAAGCTCTATATTGTGCAGGCACGTCCTGAAACAGTTAAAAGCCGCGATGATAAGAACGTTATTGAGCGTTATCAGCTTAAAGAAACCAGCAAAGTATTAACTCAAGGTCGTGCCATAGGTCAGCGCATTGGTAAAGGTGCTGCGCGCGTTATTAGCGATATCTCTGAAATGGCTTCGGTACAGCAAGGCGATGTGCTTGTTACTGATATGACTGATCCCGATTGGGAGCCCATTATGAAAAGGGCTTCTGCGATTGTTACCAATCGTGGTGGCCGAACTTGTCATGCTGCCATTATTGCACGTGAACTTGGTATTCCTGCGGTGGTGGGCTGTGGTGATGCAACTGATCATATTATTAATGGTCAAGAAGTAACGGTTTCGTGCTCAGAAGGGGATACCGGCAATATTTATCAAGGCTTACTCGATTTCGAAATCAGCCAAAATGCGATTGATAATATGCCTGAAGTGCCCTTCAAAATTATGATGAATGTAGGCAACCCAGACCGAGCGTTTGATTTTGCTAGCTTGCCACATAAAGGTATTGGCCTAGCTCGTTTAGAGTTTATTATTAATCGTATGATTGGGGTGCATCCGAAAGCGCTTCTTGACTTTGATGATTTAGACGACGACGATTTAAAAGAGCAAATTAATGAGCATATGGCTGGTTATGCGAGCCCAAGAGAGTTTTATATCACTAAATTGGTTGAAGGTATTTCTACTCTAGCTTGTGCATTCCATCCAGAAAAAGTCATTGTCAGAATGTCTGATTTTAAATCAAATGAATATGCGAATTTAGTTGGTGGTCATTTATACGAGCCACATGAAGAAAACCCAATGCTTGGTTTCCGAGGAGCGTCTCGTTATATTTCTGAAGAATTCCGTGAATGCTTTGAAATGGAATGTGAAGCCTTAAAACGGGTTCGCAATGAAATGGGCTTAACTAATGTAGAAGTAATGATCCCATTTGTCAGAACTACCGGTGAAGCAAAACGTGTTATTGAATTACTTGCTGAAAACGGCTTGAAACGCGGTGAAAATGGTCTTCGGGTTATTATGATGTGTGAATTGCCATCAAATGCCTTGTTAGCAGAAGACTTTTTACAACATTTTGACGGCTTTTCGATAGGCTCTAACGATTTAACCCAATTAACCCTTGGGCTTGACCGCGATTCGGGCATTATTTCGCATTTGTTTGATGAGCGAAATGAAGCCGTTAAGGTGCTGTTGTCAAAAGCAATCAAGGCTTGTAATGATGCTGGTAAATACATTGGCATTTGTGGACAAGGGCCTTCCGATCACCCTGACTTAGCTCAGTGGTTGATAGAGCAGGGCATTGACAGCGTTTCACTTAACCCTGACACGGTGATAGAAACCTGGTTATTCTTAGCCAACAAAAAATAATAATTAAATCCCGCTTCGGCGGGATTTTTTGTATGATAATGCTTAAAATAATCTGGAAGTTCTTTTAAAGGGTAATAACTTGCACGGTATCATTCAGTGCAAGAGTTTTTAGAAAGCTTCTAAATTAATAAAAACAAGAAGAGTTCGCATGCATGATTTTACACCCGTAGAACGATTTGAGTATTGGACCCATTTAACACCCGATGCCATTTTTTTGCGCCAACCTAAAGGCTCACACTGGCATGAGCTGAGCTTTCAGCAAGTGTCTCATCGCGTGAATCAAATTGCCAATTACTTACAAAAATTTCCTGCCAAAAGTCGTATTGCAATCTATTCATTAAATTGTGCCGATTGGATCATTGCTGACTTAGCTATTTTAAAAGCGGGTCATATTTCAGTACCTATTTATCCAACCGCGGGCTCGTCAACTATTCAATTCATTGTTGGCCATGCCGATATTCAATTAGCCTTTATCGGTAAGTTATTTGAGTGTAATTTAAAACCGTTTAAAAACATTGAGTGTATTTCTATTTTTGATAACAAAGAAAATTTGAAATCACTAGAAGATATCTATCAGGCAGAGTCCTCAGAGTTTCATCACTGCGTTGAACATGTTAGTGAAAATTTAGCATCCATTATTTACACCAGCGGAACGACCGGAAATCCAAAAGGGGTGATGATTTCGAATAGAGCCATAACCAATGCACTCAATCAAGTCGAACAAGTGTTTGCTATTGATCAAAACGATCGATTTTTTTCGTATTTACCATTGGCCCATGTGGCTGAACGTATGGCGGTTGAAATGGCTTCGATTTATTTTGGTTGCAGCATCAGTTTTGTCGAGTCGCTCGATTATTTCGCTGCTAATTTACGTTCAGTTAAGCCGACCATATTTTTTGCTGTTCCAAGAATATGGCTGAAATTAAAAGATGGCTTAGAAGCAAAATTAGGCGGAGAAAAAGTGGTAAAATTTCTTTTCTCGTTACCTATATTGGGCAAGTGGCTCAAGAATAAATTGAAAGATTTATTAGGGTTTTCAAATACGCGATTGGCACTTTCTGGCGCAGCTAGCTTATCGGTTCATATATTAGATTGGTTCGATCAAATTGGTATGCCTATTTGTGAAGCTTATGGGTTGAGTGAAACCTGCGGTTTTTCGCATATTAATTTGCCAGAACAGCGTAAAGTCGGAACAGTTGGAAAAACCTTTCCTGGAGCTGAGTGTGAAATAACCGATTCAGGTGAGATTTTATTGCGTAATGCCAGTTTAATGGATGGTTATTTTAATGAACCGGAACTTACCCACATGGCTATTCAAGACGGTTGGTTTAGAACCGGCGATATGGGAAAAATTGATAACGATGGCTTTTTAACCATTACTGGCAGAGTCAAAGAACTGTTCAAAACCTCGAAAGGCAAATACATAGCGCCATTAAGAATTGAGCAGTATTTTCATCCGTTGATCAGCGTAGATCATTTTTGCGTACTGGGATCAAACTTACCTTATCCGGTGTTGATCACATCGGTTGTTGAAACGCTCGACCAAAAGCAAAAAAAGGCTTTAGAAAATCAGTTAGTCGCCGCGTTAGATTGTGTTAATTCGCAACTAGAAAAGCACGAACAAATTAAGGTGTGTTTTATTGTCAATCAAGAATGGAACACCGAAAACAATTTAATGACACCCACATTAAAAATTAGGCGTCAAGCGGTCGAAGAAGAATACAACGCGTATTTAGAAAAAAGTACTTCATTATCTAAAGGTGTCCATTGGATCAACTAGTTAAGCAAAATACAAATCTATTACAACGCTGGCAAGATCGTGGTCAATGGGTTTCACTATTCGGGCGTCGAGTTTTTTACATTGATACCGGAGGTACTAAGCCGGTGATGGTATTGCTCCATGGTTTTCCTACCTCAAGTTACGACTTTAAAATAGCGATCAAATATTTAGCGAATCACTTTAGAGTGATCGCACACGATCATTTGGGATTTGGCAACTCTGATAAGCCTAAACAGTATTCCTATTCTCTGATTGAACAAACCGATATTGCACTTCAACTTTGGGAACATTTGAACCTGAGTGATGTTACCGTGGTTGCTCATGATTACGGGACCAGTATTGCTACCGAGTTATTAGCACGTAGCAATATGAATCAACTCAAATTCACGATCAAAAATTTTGTGCTTTCCAATGGCAGTATACATATAGAGCTTTCTCAGCTTCGGTTGATTCAAAAACTATTGCGTTTGTCTATTATTGGTAAACTGGTTGCCAAGCTCACTACTTATTCTAGATTTAAAAGTAACATGCTCAATTTGTTTGAAAATAAAAACAAATTGAGCGAAGAAGAGTTGCAAGTTCATTGGACATTGCTGAATCAATATGACGGCAAAGAGGTTATCCATAAGATCAGCCGTTATACTTACGAGCGTAAAAAGTTTTGGTATCGTTGGATCGGAGCTCTCATCGATACCAACATTCCGGTTGATATGGTGTGGGCTCGAAACGATAAGGTCGCGGTGGCTAAAATTGCAGAACTGTTGCACGATGAAATTGCTAACAGCAGTTTAAAATGGATTGAAAATTGTGGGCACTTTCCAATGATTGAAAAGCCAGAGGAGTGGGCTGAAAACATCATTCATATATCTCAAATTCGCAGAGAAATAAGTTCAAAAAAATAGACGATGGAGCTCTCTCATCATTTTTCGAGCAAAGTATTCCTCTTTACATATTAATAACAGTTAGCGGTTTTATAGAAACAATGATCGATTTAAATAAAAGAGCACTGATTGCCGGATTCGCTGCCGTTTTATTGATGGCTAGCGTACCCAGTATCATTAAACTCATTTCGGTGAATGAGTTTGAAATAGCGATCTTTCGATTAGTGGTAGGGGTTGTCGGTGTAGGACTGTGGCTTGCGGTTAAAAAACAGTGGCAACCGCTAAGCAAAAAACAATGGCTGATTTTATTGGGGTTAGGTTTAACCTTTGCACTGCATTGGTATACTTATTTTAAAGGTATAAAATTATCCACACCTTCCATTGCGGCCATTGGCGTATCGACTTATGGCATCCATTTAATGTTATTAAGTCACTGGCTATTAGGGCAACGTTATCATTGGAATGATTGGGTAGCGTTGTTGTTGGCGCTTATTGGCTTAGTGATGGTGATCCCAGAGTTTAATTTTGAATCGAGCTTTACTCTAGGGCTTGTTCTTGCGGTTATCAGCGGCTTTTTATATGCCTGTTTACCCATTTTTCATCAAAAGGCTCGCGAGTTGCCTAACGCGATACGGGCGTTTTCCCAGTTCTTATTTGCATTGGTGCCATTTTTATTGTTTTTGCCTTTAACCAACTTTGCTGCAGCTACACAAGCCGACTGGCAAGGCCTCATTTATTTAGGCATTGTTGCAACCTTATTTGCCCACACTCTATGGGTTAAAGCGACCACCGAACTGCCAGGTAATGTCGCCAGCAGTATTTATTATTTGTACATTCCTTGTGCAGTCAGTGTCAGTATTTTTCTAACTGGCGAGTCCATTAGTTCAAGCTTAATTGTCGGAGCTTCTTTGATTGTTGCAGCGAACTTCTTAACCTTAGTGAAGCATCGTGGTAAGGTAGGCGGCGCAAAATAAATTAGGATGAAGATTAGCTTTTAGTTCAGGTTAAATATAACTCTGTCATCGCGAGCGTAGCGCGGCGATCTCTTATTTGAGTTTTGAAGATTGTCACGTCACTACATTCCTCACAATGACAGCATAATTTGAGCTTAATGTCTTCCTTCTTGCTGTTCGTTTTATTGGAGATATTATGAAAAAACTATTTTATGGATTGCTCGTTTTGGCGTTGAGTGTCACCGCACATTCAAACGACGAGTATTTATCGTTATTAGAAACCGTCACTTTAAGTGCCGTTGGTCAACAAGCCATATCTCCTAACGGAGACTATGTGGCTTATACCAAAGTGACACCACGCACCCCTTACGTCGATGAAGATGGTGCCCATTATGTTACCTTACATGTGGTCTCAAACTCGGGTAAAGAACGTACCTTTATTGGTGGAAAAGTGGGCATTTCAAATATTGCTTGGGATCCCAAAGGTCAACATATTTATTACCTCGCAAAACGTAATGATGATAAGAAAAAGTCGATTTATAAAATAGCCATTGATGGTGGTGAGTCAGAAAAAGTCTTTTCTTTTGTATCCGATATTTCTGCGTTCAGCATTAACCATACTGGTGATAAGTTAGTATTTCTTTCAAAAGAAAACACTAAAACCGAAAAAGAAAAACTGGCTAAAAAAGGTTTTAAAGCTGAAATCTATGAGGAAGATCAAGATTTTACCCACGTTTATTTACTCGATTTGACTCAGTCTGAGTTAAAAGACAAGCAAGTAAATATTGCTGAGAATGTGTTATCGGTTAAGTTTTCACCCAAAGCTGATGAGCTTTTAGTTCGCGTTGCACCCTCAGCGCACATTGATGATAACTACACCAGCTCGTTTTATAAAATTGTTAACCTGTCTGGCAAAGTCATTCAAACCTTCGCAACTGAAGGTAAGTTAGGCGAGGCAGAATGGTCACCGAGTGCAACTCATATTGCAATGATTGCGGCTGAAGACAAACACGATCCATCAGCCGGTCGGTTAGCGTTAGCCGAAGTTAAATCAGGCAAGGTTAGCCAAGTACTTAATAATTACATGGGGCAAGTGCAAGAACTGGTTTGGCAAACCGATCATCAAGTGACTTTTTTAGGTCATGTCGGTACGGTCAGTGAAGTGGCTAAATACAATTTAGACAGCAAAGCGGTTGACCCCTTTATCACTCAATCAGATGAAGTGATCCGTACGCTTTCAACCAATGCTAAAGGTGATCTGTCTGCAGTTGCCAGCAGTGCGCTACACCCAAGAGAAGTATTTAAAGTGGAAGAGGGCAAGCTGGTTCGCTTAACCAATACCAACCCGATTCTGGCATCAAAGAAAATGCCAAAGCAACTTTCTATTTCGTATAAAGCGCGTGATGGGGTTGAGCTGCAAGGTGTATTTATTTACCCCTCAAATTACAAAAAAGGAAAGCGTTACCCCTTGATCATGATGGTGCACGGTGGTCCAGAAGCGCACATCAGTGATGAATGGCTCGATCGTTATTCAAATCCGATTAAATATGCGGCAAGCAAGGGTTTCGCGGTGTTTTTACCCAACTATCGCGGCAGTACCGCTCGTGGTGTAGAGTTTTCTAAAATGGGCCAAGCTGATTACGCAGGCGCTGAATTTAATGATTTAGTCGATGCCATTACGCATTTAGATAAAGAAGGTCTAATCGACAAAAAACGAGTTGGTATCACTGGCGGTTCTTATGGCGGTTACGCTTCTGCTTGGGGCGCTACGGCACTCAGTGAGCATTTTGCCGCGAGTGTGATGTTTGTTGGTATTTCTAATCAGCTTTCTAAATTTGGTACCACCGATATTCCGGGCGAAATGCACGATGTGCACGCACGTTATTATCCGTGGGAAAAATGGCAATGGATGTTAGAACGTAGCCCAATTTATCACACCGATAAAGCCAATACGCCTTTACTTATTATGCATGGTAAAGAAGACACTCGTGTTCACCCAGCACAATCGATGGAGTTGTATCGGTACATTAAAGTACGTTCGCCACAAACGCCCGTTCGTTTGGTGTATTACCCAGGTGAAGGCCACGGTAATCGTAAAGTGGCCGCGCAGCTCGATTACGCTGAGCGTTTAATGCAGTGGATGACCTTTTATTTAATGGATAATGTCGGTAGCAAAGAAATGCCTACATTCGATTTAAAGCATTCCGAAAAACTAAAAAAAGAAAAATAAACAACGCAAAAGCCGGTTTTTACCGGCTTTTTTATGGGAGCGAGGCTTATGAAAACAGTATTTATCAACAAAATAAGCATGAAAAAAATCGTCTTAGCCTGTGGATTAATGCTTATACCTAGTGTTAGTGTTTTTGCTAAACAGCCATTAGGATCACACAAGCAGTTACAATCTATAGCCAATAGTATGTCGGCTGAGCGGATTGAAAAAGACATAACAAAACTGGTGAGTTTTGGTACCCGTCATTCGCTGTCTGAAACTGAGTCTGATACACGCGGAATTGGCGCAGCAAGGCGCTGGATTTTTTCTGAGTTCGAAGCAATTTCAAAAGCCTGCGGAAATTGTTTAGAAGTGTTTTACGTTTCCGATTTTGTTGACGGCAAAGAGCGCATTCCGAATAAAACCGAAATTGTGAATGTTATTGCTATTCAAAAAGGTGTGGCCAAAGATAATCGCTTTGTGATGATGTCGGGCGATATTGATTCACGCATTACCGATCCGTTAAACGGCACCGATGATTCTCCCGGTGCTAATGATAATGCCTCAGGAGTAGCCGGTACATTAGAAGCGGCAAGAGTGTTAAGCCAATATCAGTTTAATGGTTCTATTATTTATGCAGCGCTTTCCGGTGAAGAGCAAGGTTTGTTTGGTGGCAAAATTTTAGCGGCGCATGCGCTTAAAAATAACTGGAAGATTCATGCGGTACTCAACAACGATATGATAGGCAATATTGCCGGTATTAATGGCGTTATTGATAACACCAGTGCGCGTATATTCTCAGAAGGTACTCGCGCAGTAGAAACGCCAGAAGAAGCTCGGATAAGACGCTTTTCCGGTGGAGAGGTAGATTCCGCCAGCCGAAATTTAGCGCGTTATATTGATGTAATTGCCGATAAGTATATTGATAACTTAAATACGCTGATGATTTATCGGCTCGACCGATTTGGCCGAGGAGGGCACCATAGGCCCTTTAACGATGTGGGTTTTCCTGCAGTACGTATTATGGAAACCAATGAGCACTATGACCGGCAGCATCAAGATTTAAGAAATGAAAATGGCCGCCATTATGGCGATACGCTTGAGTTTGTTAATTTTGATTACGCAGCAAAGCTTACTGCTTTAAACGCGGTTTCATTGGCGAGTATGGCGTGGGCTCCGGCACCACCATCGGGTGTTGAAATATCGGGTGCTGTTCAAGCCGATACCCAATTAAAGTGGGAACCCAGTAAAGATAAAACCATTAAAGGTTATAAAATTTATTGGCGTTATACCGATCAACCTCAATGGCAATTTTCGCGTGAAGTGGGTTTAGTCAGTGAATACACTTTAAAAAATATAGTCATTGATAATTATTATTTTGGAGTCGCAGCTGTTGGAGTCAATGGTATTGAAAGCCCAATTGTTTTTCCGGGACCGGCGGGTAGGTTTTGATTGAGTTTGATTTTTTTTGTAGGTTGGGCAGAGTTTACTGTTTACGAAGCCCAACACGATTGGCGATATTTAATTTAATTGCGCGCGAATAAAAATGTTAAACCATGAGAATTAAATGAACAAAGATTTTTTTACTGCCTTAAGTATATCTATAGCAGTGTTAGTTCTTGCTGCTGTTGGATATTACATTGCTGGAAATAGACAGTGCGGTAGGTTGGGCAGAGTTTACGAAGCCCAACGATTATTCTAATCATATTAATATAATCAACTCTTAAACGAAATGGACATATGTTTGGGTAAATTTATTGGAATTGAATTGATTGAACAAGATTTTTATGGAAGGCTTATTTTTCGTTGGGCTTCGCTCGCTCTGCACAACCTACGGAAATATGCAAACCGGACATTTAAAAGGACTTCATGAATGCGATATCGCCGTTCGGACGTAAAAGGAGGTACATATTTTTTTACCGTTAACCTTGCGGATCGTTCTAACGACATGTTGATTCGTCATATTGACTTGCTTCGAAACGTGGTGGCAGAGGTTAAAGAGAAGCATCCATTTGATATTATTGCAATGATTGTTTTACCCGATCATTTACACGCGGTATGGGAGCTTCCACAAGACGACGAAAAATACCCAATGCGTTGGTCTTTGATTAAATCAGGGTTTTCACGATTATTGCCAAAAACTGAACCTATAAATTTTTCAAGACAAAGTAAGCGCGAACGTGGTATTTGGCAGCGGCGTTATTGGGAACATCAAATACATGATGAAAGGGATTTGCAACAGCATGTGGATTATGTTCATATTAATCCGGTAAAACATGGTTATGTTGAGCGAGCTTCGGATTGGCCTCATTCATCAATTCATAGATATATTAAAAAGGGATGGTTAGATAAAGATTGGGGATATGATATTGTCGAGAGTAAATTAACGTACGGCGAAAGATATTAATATGTTGGGCTTCGTAAACTCTGCCCAACCTACTGTGCAGGTCATCTTTGTATGTAGGGTAAACCTTAAAAAGCTTAACCTTAAGAATTGTTTATTAACTAATAGACTTTAGTGGTGAGAGAGAAACGATTTTATGCAACTAGTAGGTTCAAGAATAATAATGGATGTTAATAACAATCGAAATCTCCACTTATTTAATGCTTTGTCTAATCAATCTATTAACGATATTGAAGGGAAGGAATTCGAATGGCTTGTAATTGAAAGCGGTGATTGGAATGGAGTTGATTTTTCACCGTATGCTAGTCGAATTAAAAAGCTAAAAGTACAGTCAAAAATAAGTGATTTTTCGATATTTAATGGATTGAATAATCTTGAAGCCATTTCAATTGGAAATATTGGTTGTTCTAAAATCGCCTATAATGATTTCAAAAAACTAAATAGTGTATCTATTACAGGGAATGTGCAGATCACAGATTCATTGTTTGAGATCAATAATATAGAACATCTTACTTTAAGAGGATGGAGTGCCAAAGATTGTTATCATTTATCGAATTTTCCAAGATTGAAAAGTTTAGAGTTAGTAGATTGCAGGAAAATGGTTTCATTATCAGGTGTGGAGGCGATAGATAGTTTTGAATCACTTAAGGTGCAATGTTCTACTAAGTTAGAAAATATTTCTGATATTAAAAAACTATCTAATCTAAAACGATTACATATTGAAGGGTGTAAAAGTATTTCGAGCTATGCTCCTATTTCAAACATGAGCAATTTATTAGAGTTATTTATTATTTCCTCCAATAGCATCAAGAGCTTAGAGTTTCTTGAAAACCTTAAAAGCCTAGATAGACTCAATTTGGCTAATACACCTATATTAAATGGTAAAATTAGTGATGTTTTAAAAGCGGAGAGTTTAAGGCTATTTACTGCAAAGGATAGAAAAATTAACGATATGAAAGTACGTAAGATTCAAGAGTTATTGGTTATGGAAAGAGGTAGTGATAATGATTGGTCAAGAAATAAATATAAACTTGAGAGTCCTTTCTGAATTGAATGAGTTGAGAGAGTTGGGCTTAGTAACCTTCAGCCCAACTTACCGAAAATTATTTTTATAAACTATTAACTATGAATCGCTTGCCCAAAGGTTGCCATTGCAGCTTCCATTGTGGCTTCACCAAGCGTTGGGTGAACATGAATGGTTTGCACTAAATCGGTAACCGTTGCGCGCATTTCTAGCGCTAACGCAAACTGATTAGAGAGTTCAGCAACGTGTGCACCGACTGCATGAATACCCAAAATCAATTGTGTTTTGGCACACGCAGTAATGCGAACAAAGCCGCCATCATTTCCGGCTTGCATTGCCAAGGCTTTACCAATAGCTGCAAATGGAAACTTACCGACTTTAACCTCATAACCTTCCGCTTTTGCTTCATCGGGCGTAAGGCCAACACCTACAATTTCTGGCTCGGTAAAACAAACCGCAGGAATGGCCACTGGCTCAAATGCGCGTTTATGCCCAGCAATAATTTCTGCCACCATTTCGCCTTGGGCTGAGGCTTTATGCGCGAGCATTGGCTCGCCCACTAAATCACCAATAGCCCACACATTTTTCATGGCGGTGCGGCATTGATTATCTACTTTTACAAAAGGCCCACTCATATCAACGCACATATTTTCTAAACCCCAACCTTTAGTATTGGGGCGACGGCCAACGGTGACTAACACTTTTTCAGCGGTAATGGTTTGCTTTTCACCGGCTGCATTTTCATAAGCGAGCCTTGGCATAAATCCTTTATCTTCAACTCCGGTAGCTTTGGCTTTATAAATAATTTCAATGTTGTGTTTTTTCAGCCATTGCTCAATAGGACGCGTCATTTCTTTATCGTACAAAGGCAAAATGCGATCTTGTCCTTCAACAAACGTCACTTGGCTTCCAAATTTGGCAAAGGCAATACCCAGCTCTAAACCAATATAACCCGCACCCACAATCACTAACGATTTAGGAATGCTTTGTAAATTAAGCGCTTCGGTAGATGAAATTACGTTGTCAGAAAAAGGCAGGATTGGTAGCTCAGTTGCTGAAGAACCGTTAGCTAAAATAACGTGTTCGGCTTTAATCGAAATGGTTTCATCTGATCCGCTTAATTTTACCGTGCAGGTTTTTGCGTCGCTAAAATTGGCCCAGCCTTTAATCAGTTCGACTTTAGCTTTTTTGAGTAACCCTTCAACGCCAGAATTTAATTTATTAACAATGGATTCTTTCCACTCAATAGTTTGGGACAAATTAATTTTTGGTTTTTCAGTTAAGCGAATACCCATATGATCATTTAAGTCATCGGAACTGTGCTGCGCTAAATGTTCAAAACGAGTGGCGGCATGAATTAATGCTTTAGAAGGAATACAACCGCGAATTAAACAAGTACCACCGGCACGTTCACCTTCAACAATAATGGTTTTTAAACCGAGTTGTCCGGCACGAATAGCGGCAACATAACCTCCGGGGCCTGCACCTACAACAAGAACTTGGCATTGTTTAATTTGAGACATATTTTATCCTTCGCTAAATTTTTACTGCACTATTCCGTGAACTAAACAAATAATGCGGCTGGATTCTCTAAATATTTCTTAATCGCCTGTATCAATTGCGCGCCGTCATAACCATCGACAATGCGATGATCAAACGATGATGATAAATTCATCATTTTGCGGATCACAATTTGACCGTTTTGTACCACTGGTCTTTCAATCAGTTTATTGACACCGATAATGGCCACTTCTGGCGCGTTGATGACAGGTGTTGTGACTATGCCGCCAATCGCACCCAAACTGGTGATGGTAATGGTAGAGCCCGATAATTGATCAGACTTTGCTTTACCCGATTTTGCCGCGGTAGTGACATCGCCCATGCTGGCAGCCATTTGCCAAATATCCATGGCTTCGGCATGTTTGACTACCGGTACCATTAAGCCACCTTCAGTCATAGTGGCAATACCAATATGCACGCCTTCATGTTGAGTCAATAAACTTTCTTGATCGTTATAAGTGGCATTGCAGTGTGGAAATTTTGGCAACACTTTGACCAGGGCTTTCATAATAAATGGCAGCAAGGTTAATTTAGGTTGAGACGGATCACGCTCTGCGTTGAGCAGTTGGCGCAGTTCTTCCAGTTGAGTGACATCGAGTTCTTCAACATAAGAGTAGTGCGGAATATTGCGTTTGGATTGCTCCATTTTTTGCGCAATAACGCGGCGTAAGCCTTTAATTTTAATTTGTTCGGTTTTGGTTTTTGGTTGGCTGCTCGGGCCAAATTTTTGTGCCAGCATGCCTCCGGCCGCAATAAAGTTATCTAAATCGGTATTAGAAATTCGACCGGCTGGGCCGCTACCCGGCACAATACTTAAATCAATGTTTTCATCGCGCGCGCGTTGGCGTACCGAAGGCGAGGCGAGAACTTGATCGTGTTTTACCGCTGCTAGTGGTTCTGGTGCACTCACTTTTGCCGCAGGTACGATTGTTTCCATAGATTTGGTTTCAGCAGATTTTGTTTCAGTAGTCTTAGTTTCTGCTGCTTTGCTTTCTGCCGCGGGTGTTTTTACTTCGGATGTTGGTGATTGTTCAACTACCGGCTCATCCGCGGTGCCTTCGCCTTCAATTTCAAAGCGAATTAACTCCACGCCCACCGCTAAAACTTCACCGGCTTCACAAGCTAAGCTTACCACTTTGCCGCTGACCGGGGCGGATACTTCCACCACGGCTTTATCGGTCATCACATCGGCAATGTGTTGATCTTCTTCAACCACATCACCTACTTTTACGTGCCATTCTGAAATTTCAGATTCGACAATACCTTCACCTAAATCGGGTAATTTAAAACTGTAAGTTCCCATAGTCTGTTCCCTTTTAATTGTTTTCTAAGGTGAGTTGCATCGCTTCAATAATGCGTTGCTGGCTTGGAAAATAATCCCACTCAAACGCATGCGGGTAGGGCGTGTCATAACCGGTTACGCGCTCAATGGGAGATTTTAAATGCCAGAAGCAGTATTCTTGAATTTCGGCAATAAGCTCGGCACCAAAACCGCTGGTGCGGGTGGCTTCATGGATAACCACGCAGCGACCGGTTTTTTCAACCGAGGCGGCAATGGTTTCTAGATCGAGCGGAACCAGCGATCGTAAATCAATCAGCTCTGCGCTAATGCCAGATGCTTGAATCGCCGCTTCGGCCATATGCACCATAGTGCCGTAAGCAATCACGGTGACATCACTGCCTTCAGTGATTACGGACGCTTTACCTATTTCAATTTTGTAGTGTTCTTCCGGCACTTCACCGAGTGGATGACCCGACCAGCTTTTAGCTCCGCCGGTTCCATGGCCATAAAATGGGCCGTTATACAGGCGTTTAGGCTCGAAAAATATAACTGGGTCGTCGTCTTCAATCGCACTGATTAACAGACCTTTGGCGTCGTAAGGATTAGAAGGCATCACCGTTTTCAATCCGCACACATGGGTAAATAAAGCTTCTGGGCTTTGTGAGTGGGTTTGACCGCCACGAATACCGCCGCCACATGGGGTTCTTACCGTTACCGGTGAGAAAAAGTCACCACCACTGCGGTGTCTTAACCGAGCCAGCTCGGAAATGATTTGATCGATGCCAGGGTAGATATAATCAGCAAATTGCATTTCAACGACCGGCCGTAAACCATTCACGCCCATGCCTATGGCCGCTGCCATTATGCCGCCTTCGGCAATGGGCATATCAAGGGCGCGGTGAGCGCCGTATTTGTTATACAGGCCTTCGGTGCAGCGAAACACACCGCCAAAATAGCCAACATCTTGTCCCATAACCAGCACGTTGGGATCTTTAGCCATTGTGCAGTCAAGCGCTGAGTTGATGGCTTGAACCATTGTCATTTTTGCCACAACTTATACTCCCATTTTTTGTCTTTGCCGACGTAAGTGTGGCGGCATGTCTTTGTACACATCATCGAATATGGTTTGAACCGGCCAGTGCGGACCATCTTCTAAAGTACCGTAGCTAATGGCTTCTTTCCATTTAGCGGTAACCGATTGCTTCAATTCTTCGGCAAGTGCTTGATGCTGCTCTTCAGACCAATGACCTAAGCTGATTAGGTGCTGTTTGAGCCGATTGATAGGATCGCCTAACGACCAGCATTGCCCTTCATCTTTAGCACGATAACCTTCTGGGTTATCACTGGTGGAATGGCCTTCGCTGCGATAAGTGAAAAGCTCAATATAGGTGGCTCCTAAACCTTTGCGAGCGCGTTCTGCGGCCCACTCGGTTACGGCATACACCGCTAAAAAGTCATTACCATCCACCCTAATAGAGGGCAGGCTGAAGCCAAGCCCACGGGCGGCAAAAGTAGTTCCGCCCGAAGCAAAGGATTGCGGCGTTGAAATGGCCCATTGGTTGTTTACTACGTTCAGCAGCACCGGTGCTTTGTAAGTGGAAGCAAATAACAAGGCGTGATACACATCGGCTTCAGCGGTAGAGCCATCGCCCACCCAAGCACTGGCAATATGGCTTTCGCCTTTATAGGCTGAAGCCATGGCCCAACCCACCGATTGACTGAACTGAGTGGCTAAGTTGCCGGAAATACTGAAAAAGCCGCCTTCGCGCCAGCTATAAAAGACCGGCATTTGGCGACCTTTGAGGTTATCGCGTGAATTGGAAATGCAATGACACATCATATCGACCATGTCGCGACCACGCACAAACAATAACCCTTGTTGGCGATAAGTCGGGAACAACATATCGTTGAATTCGAGCGCCATTGCCTGAGCCACCGCTACCGCTTCTTCACCGGTTGATTTCATATAAAACGAAAGTTGGCCTTGGCGCTGCATCCGAAACATACGTTCGTCGTAAGCGCGCACATGCATCATGTGCTTTAAACCTTCGAGCAACTTCTCCACTGACAGATTGGGCTTCCAAGAGCCAGATGCATTGCCGTCAAAATCGAGCACTCGGACTAAGCCATAAGCTAAATCTTTGATTGATTCGGCGGACGCATCAATCGCAGGTTTTGCAATTTCATCCACTTGAGGGATAGCAAGGTTGCTGAAATCGGGTGTTTCACCCGGACGGGAAGAAGCTTTAGGCACATAAAGCTTGCTTTTAGATTCTAACGATGAGCTCGTTTGACTCATAAACACTCCATTCATCATTATGCTTTGTTGCCCATAGTTTAGACTTTATTTCAGCAAATTTATGAACAATTTGGTGAAAATGGGTAGGGCATGGATGGCGCATAATATACAAGAATCCATGGGCATTAATTATTCTATTTAATGCGGTTTTGTGGTGTTTAAGCTTCAAAACCTTATGTGTAATGAATGATTAAGGTATAATTTATACCTTGCTTAATTTTGCGATGCAGCAAGCCATGGCTTTTTTAATTATGAGTATTTAACAAAAGGACGCCTTGATGAGTAACGTGAAAAGCGAACTCGATAAAATTGACCGGCAAATTCTTCGAATATTACAAAAAGACGCGTCGATCAGCGCTTCGGAAATTGCAGAAAAAGTGAACTTATCGCAGCCGCCTTGCTGGCGCCGTATTAAACGATTAGAGGAAGAGGGTTATATCAATAAAAGGGTGGCCCAACTCAATCGTAAAAAGCTCGGACTGAATGTGGTGATTTATACCGAGGTGAAACTCACCGCCAATGGCCACCAAATGGTGGATCAATTTGAAAAGAAAATCTTAAGTTTTCCAGAAGTGACTGAATGTTATGTCATGCTAGGACGCATCGATTTTTTATTAAGAATAGTCACCCGAGATGTTGAAAGCTACGAGCAGTTTTTTCGCGATCATTTATCGCAAATCCCCGAAATAGCCGAGTTGAACTCGAGCGTGGCACTTAGCGAAGTGAAGTACACAACCGAGCTTCCACTTTGACAAGCTATTTTGCTTTGATGATAGGGTGTTAAATTCCAACTAAAAATGCTCATTTACTTAATGTAAACTGCGCTTTCTCGTTAAAATTTGCCTACTTTCATCTTTGCAAAATGGCTTTTAACTGTGGGCAAGGCGCTTCCATGAGAGGGTGTTAAATTCCAGCTCAAAATGCTCATTTGCAACATGCAAACTGCGCTTTCTTGTTTAGTGTTGTCGTCATTGCGAGGAGCGGATTGACGTGGCAATCCACAAGCTATTTGAGCACCTAGTGAATTGCCACATTGTTAACACCCTAGATCATAAAACCAGTGAACTAAACGTGTTTACCGCGGCTCCATTCGGTATTACCAAGATAGGTTTTGCCAGCGTTGACCGCACCATCTTCCATGGTGGTGCCCATCGAATCGTTCCACCGATTTAAGTAACCAAACAAGGCAATCACACCCAAAATCTCAACAATCTCACCCTCATCCCAGTGCTGGTGCAGTGCTTCTTCAATGCTTTTATCCACTGCATTAGGAACCGCAGAGGCCGCTAATGCAAATTCAAATGCGGCTTTTTCGGGATCGGTGTATATATGACTTTGTCTAAATGACCAAATGTTTTCCAAGCGCTCATCGCTTCCGCCATAACGGTGTGCGGCTAAAATGGTGTGAGCCTGACAGTAGTTGCACCCGGTGTTGGCACTGGTTAAATAACCAATCAGTCGCTTTTGCTCACTGGTAACGCGTCCTTCGTTGGCCATAACCGCTTTGTTTAATTCGATAAAGGCTTTGGCAATGGCGGGGCGGCGCTGCATAGTTAGCACGCTATTAGGGCAGAACCCTAAGGTTTCGTTAAAAAATTGGGCGAGTTCTGCCACATCAGCATCATGGTCGGGGCTAAGTGGGGTGACTAATGGCATGGTTATATCCTTAAAACAAATTGAATTGCAAACTAATATTAATTGATCAGTTCTTTAGCAGATTGCTGCAGTCGTTTTACCAATTCTAAAAACAACTGCAGTTCCCCTGTTGAAAGAGATTGTTTAAAATGCTCACCGTTAGCGATCATTTTTGGCGCAAGTTCTCCGTGCAATTTAAGCCCTTGCTTAGTCATACAGACAAGGTGAGAACGCCTATCATTAGGATCGGCTGAGAGTTCAATAAGTTCTTTGCTTGAAAGTCTTTTTAATGCTTTAGATATAGTGGTTTTATCTATCCCAGTAAGCTCTCGGATGGTGCTTGATGATATCGCATTGTTTTGATTCAAAATTGCCAATACGCGCCATTCGTTAGCACTGATATTGGCTTGTGAAGCAAATAAATCGGACGAACCTCTTTTAATTAGGTTAGATAAGACCGCGATTTGAAAAGGCAAATGCTGTTCGAGATCCATAGGCTACCAATAGAATTGTAATGATGAGTCTATATTAGTTGAAATGGAAACTATTAATCAAGTGGGTGCTTTAAAGGTTTTTGAATACCAGATGAGATTTAATATAACAAACAAGTCTAATTATTTAAGTGTACACTTGTACGCCAAGTAGATATAATGCGTTTTTTGCAAACTGGTCATACCATTTGAATTACTCAGCAACAGAAGAACTTTTAAACACTTGGACCCATATTGTTGGCGCCGTCTTAGCGCTAATAGGGGCTACATTGCTGTTAAAATCAGCTGATTCCACCATGAGCATTGTGGCAGTGACCATTTATGGTTTTAGCCTAGTGCTGATGTTTGTTGCTTCATCTTTTTATCACGGCGCAAAGTCAGTTCAGCTAAAACCGATATTAAAAATGCTCGATCATTCGGCTATTTATATCCTTATTGCCGGTACATATACGCCATTCATGCTACTCACACTGGATAATTGGTTAGGCGTAGTTGGGATCAGCGTGATTTGGGGATTGGCGCTCGCAGGGCTTGTTTTTAAGTGGGTAGCTAAACACCGTTTTCCTAAAGTTTCGGTCACTTTGTACTTACTGATGGGATGGTTGGTGATTTTTTATATTGTCCCGCTTTACAACGCGTTGCCTATAGGCGCTTTATGGTGGTTATTGGCAGGAGGCCTATTTTATAGCGTTGGGGTGGCATTTTACGTGGCGAAACAGGTTCGTTTTACTCATGCGATTTGGCACGTATTTGTCATGGCAGGAAGCGCCTGCCATTTTGTATCTATCTACGCTTATGTGGTTTAACTTGAACTGAAATACTAAAACTTAATTGTTTTCGCAATGTCTTTGACTGGCTCGGGTTCTAACTTCTTCTCCCATTTGGTTATAGCTGATCCAATAACACTGATTATCCTCACCAATTAAATAGTGGTTTTTGCGTGTTGTAGAAGTTTCTTTGGGCGTATGGTGCTCACTTTTATGATGTTCACTCTTGTGGTGTAATGCCGAAGTGATCATCGCGCCTACAGCCACTAAACCTAATACTGCAGCTGGTTTACCGCTGACGTGGCCGTGTACATGAACATTTGAATGATGATGACTGTGCCGGTGGTGCGAACTGTGTCTATGATGCCCATGTGCAGAACAACCGATTAAAAATACCGAGAGGGTACTGATAGCAATCAATTTGATGTGTTTTGAGTTCATGTGAATATCCCAATTCCAAGTTTATGGGGTTATTTTAGTGAGGGATAACTGAATCAAAACTTAATGGCTCTGAAATTATTGTGGCGTTTTTATGAGTTTAGTAATCGAAATAATCTACAACGAACATAATATGGATTACTTAAAAAGAGTTTAAAACGCTTTTGATTGCCTTATTTGATCATTTTTAAGGCATTTTTAATCAGGTTATGAACCCAAACCGATCACTTTTTACTTTTATCTTGTTAACAGGTTAAAAACTACTTCAATTAGGAGCCTGTTATGAAAAACAAAATTAAGTCCACCGAAGATTTATATCGTGATCCTGAATTTTTAGATTGGTATTACGCTCAAACTTTAAATGAAACGCGCGCTGAACTAGCGGTTGTTCCTAAAGCAGATAAAGTGTGGCGTTATTGGGAAACGCGAAAAACTAACGAGAGTAAAAAGTAAAAGAGAGCTTATGATTAAGCTCTCTCCTTAATAACAAATAGTGCGAATATGACTGACTATTGAAGGCGGCAAGCACCATCGAGTCGAATAACACTTCCGTTAAGCATAGGGTTTGTGAATATATGTTCTATAGTACTCGCAAATTCTTGCGGTGTACCGAATCGCGATGGAAAGGGAACACTGTCATACAATGCTTGGCGTATTTCGTCAGAAACTCCTTGCATCATAGGCGTTTCAAAAATGCCTGGTGCTACCGCCATAACGCGGATCCCTGTGCGTGCAAATTCACGCGCTAATGGGAGGACCATTCCTACAATGGCAGATTTGGTTGCTGAGTAAGCTGCTTGACCAAGTTGCCCCTCAAAGGCTGCAATAGAGGCCGTATGGATAATCACGCCACGTTCTTTTTCATTAGGCTCATTATCTTGCATATGCTTTGCCGCTTCGCGGGTTAGTAGGAACGAGCCAATCAAATTGATATCTACGACTTTTTGAAAAAACTCTAACGGCATAGGACCTTTTTTACTGATAACTCGGCCGTTACCAAGAACACCGGCACAACCAACCGCCAAATTGATCCCGCCAAAGGCCTTAGCCGCTTGGTCGAGCGCATCGACGACATTTTGTTCGTTACAAATATCGGTTTTAATGAAAAGCGCCTTAGATCCCAGTTGTTCGGCAAACTTTTGACCCGCTTCCTCATTAATGTCGAGTAAAGCTACATGGCCACCTGCTGCGATAATTGATTTAGCAACGCCAGCACCTAAGCCCGAGGCTCCACCACTGATCACTGCTTTTGCTTGAGAGTAATTCATAGTTATATCCAAATATTAATTAACTGAGCTTTTTTGTGGAGCTCATTATAAACGAAACTTGAACAAGTCCGAAGTTTTGCTCACTTGGAATCGTTTAACTAAAAAGCTAACTTTACCTTGGATAAAGTGGCTTTAATGGTTCTACACTGACTTTATCTTCTGCGTTTAAATCCATTTCAATTCTTTTTAATGCTTGTTTGAGTTGCGCCGCTCCGTTCCAATTTTGCTGATGGCTTTGTGAGTACAAGCTAGTTTCTAGCGATTTTAGTAAGTTTTTTAAATCAGAATGCGTAATTCTACTTAAGTGCTCTCGATAGCTTCTAAAAACAGATACCTCATTCATCCACTGATAAAGTGCGTTGTAAATTTTTTGATTGGCTTCTTTAGTACCGCTTTTACTGAGGGAGTCCATTAAAATTTGTTTGCTAGATGATTTTTTTACCGTCGACTTATGTTCGACACTTATAACTTGATGATTTCTGCGATAAAAAATGAGAGTCAAAATCCAAAGTACGGCAAGTATCAATGAAGTGATCGGCCAAAATAGTGATTGTTCACGAATAACACTCGGTGAAATCACTTCGCTGGAAGTGTTTGCTACAAGAGGAGTGGCACTTGTTTGTTCTGGTTTCGAATAAACTTGTGCCTCTGGATCGGGCTTTACTTTAATGGTTTGAGCTTCTAGTACGGCGGTTTCGTATTGTTGTGATTGGGTATTGAACCAAGGTATTTCTAATTTGGGTAATTGGACCTCACCTGATGCCGTAGGTACTACTGCGATACGCTCAATTCGTTGCCCGATAATACCTCCTTGGCTAACTTGTCGTGATTTTTGGGCGGTATCTGGATACCATTTTACTCCGTTGGTTTGAGGCAACTTAATTTCTGGTAGTTGATTTTCGTGTACCCCTAAACCCTCAATGGTTATTGTCCAGGTGGAAGGCTGGCCCACAATAAAGTCTTTAGCATCAGACCAACGACTATTAATAATCAGTTGGGCACTAGGTAACCATGATCCTGAATGATTTGCTGGGTAGGGTTTAATTGTTACCTGTTGTTTTGTTGTCGAAACACTGACAGGTCGGGTTCTACCTAAAATTCGCCCAAATTGCCCAGAACCTGACTGCACCACATCGGCGCTAAAGGTTACTGGTGAAATTTCAAGCGCACCACTTTGCTGTGGAAAAATGGCATATTTTCTTTCTAAAACCCAATACCGTGTTCCGTTAATTTGGGTTTCATAGCTGGCATCTTCACCGAGCTTTTCGATAATTGCATTCTCGACATTGGGTTCGGTTAAACTGGCGTATTGGGTTTGCACCGCGCGAAATAATTTGACCGTGTAAATAAGCTGCTCTTGAACAAAAACTTCGGAGGCACTGAGCTCTGCTTTTAACATGATGGATTCAAAATTTTCGTCAGAAGAAAAAGTATCGGACGATGGCTTTACCGTCACTTGTATGGGTTTAGTTGAATTTCCATCAAGAGTTATGGCAGGAATAGTAAAAACACCTGGTTCGATAATTTGGCATTGTATTTTCCAACCCAGTTGGGTGGTCGATATACCATTAACGGTAGAAGAACGATGATACTTGGATGAACCCAGTACGGTAATTTGTTTAGGTAATACGGAAAGATCGGGACTTTCATTGGTAAATTCATCCGACTCGACGGTAAGCATAAATGTTTCGTTGGCTCGAATGTCTTCTCTATCAACAAACGCTTTAACTTCAGACCAAGCAGGGCTGATCCAAACTAATAAAGTAATAATTAAAACAATTGACTTTTTCACTACCACACCTTTTTAGTATATCGGTTTTCGCGGCCGCGCTTTTGATATTCTCGATACATTTTGCGTCTGAGCAAGCCACCTGGCTCATCAGGAATTTGCTGTAACCATTGTTCTAATGCTTGTTGTTTTTCTTGCTCATCACGTAAGTCTTGTAATTCTTCTTCGCTCAGCTCTTTTTGTTGTTGCTCTTGTTGCTCTTGTTGCTCTTGTTGTGCTTGTTGATCCTGTTGCTGTTGTTGCTCGTTCTGTTGTTCTGATTGTTGTTCTTGCTGTTGGTTTTGCTGTTGGTTTTGCTGATCTTGCTGTTGTTGCTCGTCATTATCTTGCTCGTTTTGTTGATCTTGTTGCTGTTGTTCTTTTAACTGTTCAATCAGTTCTTTATTGAATTGTGCATCGGAGAAATCTGGGTCGATCGCTAGTGCTTGCTCATAGGCCTTAATCGCTTCATCGTATTTTGATTGCAGCGCTAATGAATTTCCTCGATTGTAATGACCGGTAGATGACTGATCTTGCGCATATTTTTTTTCGGCTTCAGTGTAGTTTTGTGCTTTATATTGTGCTGCGGCTTGCCAATCTTTTTGTTTAAACAATTCTGCCGCTTTAGTATGTTGATTGTTGTTAAACGCTTTTTGCGCTTGTTGATCTTTGGTTTGCCATAAATCATCCCAAATACCTGCATCAGAAGAGGGGCTTGCAAACACTAAAAGGAATGCAAATGATAGACCTGGAAACTGGGCATTTTTTCTAAATAGAATCAACATTAATAAAATGGCAGGAATTACAAAAATATAACCCTGATCGTTTTTATCCTCTATTTGTTTTTCTTCATTACTATTCGTGTCAATTTTTTCAGCTTTTCTTAGTAGGCCGGAAATGTCATCACTACCGGCGCTTAACCGAGCAATATCAGCCGGAATTTGCGTAGTAATGGTTTGAAAAGGTTTTAATCGAAATGTTGGCATGACGATTTGACCAAACTCATCTTTTAAAAATCCCTCTTCATTATTGAGTGATATGGGGGCACCTTGCTCAGTGCCGACTGCTAAAATAGATAAGTGAAAGCTAGTGGGTTTAAGCAGTTCGATCACTTCATCAGCTTGAAACTCATCAATGCCATCGGTAATCCATATAATTTGTCCTGTGAGTTTATTGGCATTAGTCAGTAGTTCAATCGCTTTTTCAATAGCGAGTCGTGGCTCACTTCCAAAAATTGGCATAATGCCGGTGCTTAACACTGGGACCATTGTTTTAATGGTGTTGGCATCGGATGTTAATGGACTTATTACAAAGGCATCGCCTGCATAAACTATAAGTGCAGTTTCGCCTTCTTTGGTTAAATCGAGTAAGTCTTGAAGTTTGTGTTTGGCTCGGGTTAGTCGCGTCGGCTTAACATCGATGGCATCCATAGAAAACGATAAGTCTAGGACAATGACTCTGGCATCTTCGGTTGCAAACACTGGCGTGTGTTGTTTGGAAAAGCTCGGTCCCATTAATCCGATAGTCATCAATACAATGGCTAAAATAGGTAATATTAATCCATTGGATTTTTTTGATTGTCCACTTGAATTCAACATGAATTTAAGCAGATGGGCATCGATAATCTTAGCCCAAGCATTTTGCTGATTTTGTAGCGAAATTCTAAGCCCAATAAAAGGAATGATGATCAAACCCAATAGCCCCCAAATTGGACGGATAAACTCGAATTGTTGAATTGATTGTAAGATGAAGTCACTCATTGACGGTGGCTCCATTTTGATGATTGATTGAAATGCGAACTAAGGAAAACACGAGTAACAAAAAATATAAAGCAAAAGCTGCGAGCAGAGGGTAGTAGTACAATTCTTTAACCGGACGATAAATAGTTGCTTCACCTGCAATTGGTTCTAATTCATCTAACAGTGAATAAATTTGGCGAAGTTGGCCTTCGTCTTTTGCTCGAAAATATTGACCACCAGTCATTTCTGCGATGGCAGTTAATGTTGGTTCATCCAGTTCTTCTGATGGATTTATTTTACGTTTGCCAAAAAAATCATTGATGATGAGCTCTGAAGCCCCAACACCAATGGTATAAATTTTAATTCCTGCATGCTTGGCCAGTTTCGCTGCTTCAATTGGCTCTAAAGCACCTGAATTGTTTTGCCCATCGGTTAGCAAAATCAGGACTCTATTTTCTGCAGGTCTTTCCTTTAGTCGCTTAACCGCTAAACCTATGCCGTCGCCTATTGCAGTTTTTGATGCACCGGCTAATCCGATTTCGGTTTCTTGTAGCATATGAGAGATGGTTTTTAAATCAAAGGTCAGAGGGGTTTGCAGGTAAGCATTTTCACCAAATAAAATAAGACCGAGCCGATCACCTTTTCTACGTTCAATAAAATCTGCCAAAATATGCTTTACCACCCAAAGCCTGGTTGCATTTTGCCCATTAAGTGTCAAGTCTTGAGCTTCCATAGAACCTGAAATATCCATGCTCACCATTAAGTCTCGTCCAGTTGCAGGGAGTTCAATGGGATCGCCTATCCATTGAGGGCGGGCTAGGGCGCAAGTCAGTAAACTAAATAAAATAAAAGCTAAAAAATAATACAAAAAGTTTTTAACATTTGAAATAGAAGACTTAGGCGTTAAATGCTGCCATTGCTGATATAAGCTGGTGCGTAAAGCATTTCCAGTATTTGTTTTTGCTTTGGGTAAAATAATATAAACCAAAAAGGGGAGTAGCAAAGCAATAAAGGCAAAGGGCCAAGCAAACTCAAACATGAGAGGGCTCCTTCGCTTGTTGTAGGTTTCTTTTGATTTTCGACTTGGGATCAAGCAAGTTTGATAACAGTATCAGATCATCAATAAACTGCGACCAAGCTTTGGCTTCAATATTTACCTCGGGTTGGTATTGAATATTCTGTGCAAGAAACAAAGTGGTGTCGCTAAGAGTAATGACCTTGTCGTAATTGATCGCTTCTATTAATTCCAAAGTTGATAAAGAGGCTAAATGTTTATCTGGATTAAATTGGTTGGATAAGCGCCGTAAGATATGAATGGCTTCAATTAGATTTTGTTTGTTTGCTGAACGAGTTTTCAATTGATGTAAAACTGTCTGAGCATGTAAAAATGCAGGATGATTGCTTTGGCTTTGTTGCCATTTTCTATATAAAAAAACGGCTATGGCAATGATTAGTAGCAAACTTATCCACCAACCTGGTGCAAGAGGCCACCAGCTGATGGGATCGGGTGTGTGAATATCTTTGAGTTGATTAATTAATTCATTGCTACTCATCGCTAGCCACCGTTACTTGTTGTAATAATGACTTTAAAGTTTGCGATGTACTGATGTCATGAAATTTGATTTGATGTTTTTGACACATAGTCTTCAAAATATGACTTTGGTTTAAATAACTTTGTTTAAATGCTTCGCGTGTTTGTTTATTGTGAGTTGATATTTGGGTTTGACTGCGCCCTTGAGAAATAGAATAGTATCCTGGTGCAGGAAGGTTCTTTTCAATGGGATCTGAAATTTTTACCAAGTGTATGTCGCAATGTTGAGCCAGCCGAATGAGTTGTTGTTCTGCGTCTAAATCAAAATACTTAAAGTCACTTACTATATAGAAAAGCGATCCTGGCTTGGCAATTTTACGTGCTCTTAGCAACGTGTCTTTTAATGACGCAGGATCGACACTCGGACTTTCTTCACTGTAATAAAATTGCTGTAAACTTTGCTCATGGTTGACAACCATTTGATTAAGAACTTTTAAGCAACTCTTGCGGCTCGATGCTGGTTTAAACTCAAAGTGTTCAGTGTCGTTAAATAAGAGGGCGCCGAATCGATTTCCATCATTTAGGGTTCGCCACATAATTGTTGCGGCAATTTCTGCGGCTAATACCGATTTAAATTGGTTTTGAGTGCCAAACATCATATTAGCGGATTGATCCAAAATAACTGAAACCGGACGTTCTCGCTCTTCGCGGTAAATTTTAGTATGAGCTTCACCGGTTCTGGCCGTTACTCGCCAATCGATTGAACGAATATCATCTCCTATTTGGTAGAGCCTAGCTTCATCGAAATCCATACCTCTACCCTTAAAGTGAGAGAAGAATCCTCCTAATAAATGCGTCTTCACTTTTTGCAAATTGGGCATACGCAAAGATTCAACCAATCTTTTGCAATCGATCAGTTGATTGATAGAAAGCTCAATGCCAGGAAATGCTAGAGATTGACTTCGAGCTTTATTCGGATTTGCGTTACGCCAAACTTTCAAAGAGACAACCTTTTAAGCAATAGCTACTAACTGAATAAGTTTTTCGATAACATGATCGCTGGTTATTCCTTCGGCTTCTGCTTCGTAAGTAAGCAAAATTCGATGCCGTAAAACATCTTTGGCAATTTTTTGTACGTTTTCTGGAGTAACGAACTCTTGGTCGCTTAACCATGCATGGGCGCGAGCGCAGCGATCAAGCGCTATAGTCGCTCTTGGGCTACCTCCAAAATCAATCCAACGGGCTAAATCGGCATCGTATTTTTCTGGATGCCGCGTCGCCATAACCAATTGCACTATGTAGTCTTCCACTTCGTTCGCCATAAACAGGTCAAGAATTTGATCGCGTGCTTTAAACAAGCTTTCAATCGATAACTCTTGCTCTGGTGGGGCAATGCTTGCATCGTGATGCGATTCGGCTCTTGAAAGCTTTAATATTTTTGCTTCAGCAGTAGCATCTGGGTAATCAACCACAACATGCATTAAAAAACGGTCGAGTTGAGCTTCAGGTAACGGATAGGTGCCTTCTTGCTCAATAGGGTTTTGAGTAGCCATCACCAAAAATAGAGGCGGTAACTTATAGCTACTGCCGCCAACGGTCACTTGCCTTTCAGCCATAGCTTCTAATAATGCAGATTGAACTTTTGCCGGAGCACGATTGATTTCATCAGCTAAGATCAAGTTATGAAAAATCGGTCCTTTTTGAAACTCAAAGGTACCGGTTTGCGGCCGAAATATATCGGTACCGGTCAAATCAGCGGGTAGTAAGTCGGGAGTGAACTGCAATCTGTGAAAATCGCCTTCAACTCCTCGCGCTAATTCTTTAATGGCTCGGGTTTTTGCAAGGCCAGGTGCGCCCTCTACTAAAAGATGACCATCGGCTAAAAGAGCAATGATGAGTTTTTCTACTAAATCGGGCTGACCAATAATACGGCTTTGTAAAAAAGTGATCAGCTGTTGAATTGATTGTTTTTCATTCATCACGACTAAAAAGTGTCCGTTACTTATTGAAAGGGCATCATTTTTATCGAATCAGTGAACAAATAGCCAGTGTTTTTGTTGATTGATAGCCCTTGAAATTGCAACAAAATACAAAGAGATGGTTATTTAACCAAATATAGAGAGCATCTAAACATTCAATTTAAACATCTGTTTGAAAAGTGGTGTAGTTTCGATTAGAGTCTATGCTTTAAACACGTTTTGATTAACGAGATTGATTATGACCGAAGAAAATAGCACTCAAGCTTCCGAAGTGACTGCAGAAGAAACAACAAAACCCGTTGAAAAGCCTAAAGCCAAACGTAAAGCGCCTGTAAAAGCCAAAGCTAAGGCTCCAAAAGCACGAGCAAAAGCACCCAAGGTATCCAAAGAGAAAAGAATAGCGATAGTGGCGGGATTAAGAACTCCCTTTGCTAGGCAAATGACTCAATATCGCGGCTACAGTGCAATCGACCTCGGTAAAATGGTAGTGAACGAATTGATGGCTCGTACTGAAATCGATCCGAAACTCATTGACCAAGTGGTTTATGGGCAAGTGTTAGTGATGCCAGATGCTCCAAATATTGCCCGCGAAATTGTTTTAGGGACGGGCATGAGTGTTAATACCGACGCATATTCAGTGTCTCGTGCCTGCGCAACCAGCTTCCAAAGTACGGTTAATATTGCTGAATCTATTCTGTCTGGTCAAATTTCAGTGGGTATTGCAGGTGGTGCCGATTCATCTTCGGTGGTACCGATTGGCGTCAGCAAAAAACTATCTTCTATTTTGATGGATCTAAGTAAAGCTAAAACTATGGGACAGCGTTTAAAACTATTAAGCCAAGTTCGTTTAAGAGACTTAGCGCCAGTTCCGCCTGCGGTAAAAGAATACTCAACCGGATTAAGTATGGGGCAAACCGCCGAGCAAATGGCACGTGACCACGGAATTTCTCGTCAAGAACAAGATGCTTTGGCTCATCGGTCACATAGTTTAGCTGCCGCAGCATGGAACGAAGGCAAAATGGACAATGAAGTTATGACCGCTTACGTTGAGCCATTTAAGGATGCTTTTAGAATCGATAATAATGTTCGATTCGACTCTCAGCTAGAAAGCTATGCTAAGTTGCGCCCGGCGTTTGATCGCAAACACGGGACATTAACGGCGGCTAATTCCACACCGCTTACGGATGGCGCATCTGCTCTATTACTGATGAGTGAAGAGCGAGCTAAAGAGCTTGGCTACGAAATCTTAGGTTTTATTAAGAGTTACGCTTTTGCTGCGATTGATGCGCGTAAAGATATGTTGATGGGGCCTTCGCATGCTACTCCTATCGCACTTGATAGAGCGGGTATGAAACTTAGCGATTTAACCCTAATAGAAATGCACGAAGCGTTTGCGGCGCAAGCATTGTGCAATGTAAAAGCATTTGGCTCTAAAACATTTGCTAAAGAGCAGCTTAATCGAAGCTCAGCCATTGGTGAAATTGATATGGATAAGTTTAATGTACTAGGTGGGAGCTTAGCCTATGGACATCCATTTGCTGCAACTGGAGCACGATTAATCACTCAAATGCTGAATGAATTAAAAAGAAGAGGTGGTGGTACTGCGCTGACTACAGCATGTGCCGCAGGCGGTTTAGGCGCATCAATGATAGTGGAGGTTGAATAATGAGTCAGTCACCATCGGTTTTCGAGTTTTCAAAGAATGATCAAAACATTGGCATCATTACCATCGATGTTAAAGGTGAGTCGCAAAATACTCTTAAAGCTCAATTTGTGAGTGAAATAATTAAATTACTCGATAGTGTTGAAGCGGACACCAGTTTAGTTGGTTTGATTATTCGCTCTGGCAAAAAAGACAGCTTTATTGCTGGCGCGGATATTTCGATGCTTAAAAATATTAAAACGGCTGCAGAAGCACAGGCACTTGGTGAATCTGGTCAAAATATTTTTAATCGTTTAGAGCAATTAAAACTTCCGGTGGTTGCAGCAATTGATGGCGCATGTTTAGGAGGTGGGCTTGAGCTTGCCATGGCTTGTCATCAGCGTGTGGCTACGGAATCTGCCAAAACTAAACTTGGGCTTCCCGAAGTTCAGTTAGGAGTTTTACCTGGTAGCGGTGGTACTCAACGTTTGCCGCGGTTAGTTGGAATAGCAACGGCACTTGATTTAATGCTAACGGGAAAACAACTGGACGGAAAAAGAGCTTTAAAAGCAGGATTGATCGATGAACTGGTGCCCGAAGCCAATCTCATGCTTGCGGCACAAAAACGCGTGCTCAGTATGGCAGCTACCAAACGTTGGCGAAAATCGAGCGATAAACCAGCGGTTAATTGGAAAGGAAGTCTATCGGGCCCTGGTGCTCAAAAACTAGCGTTAGAAAGCAATAGTTTTGGAAGAAAAATAATGTTTGATCAAGCTCGAAAGCAGTTAAGAGCTAAAACTAAAGGTAATTACCCTGCACCGGAAAAAATTATTGAATGCGTTGAAATGGGAATGGAGCACGGTTTTAAGAAAGGACTCGAAGTGGAAGCCCGTTATTTTGGCGAGCTAGTCGTTTCTAAAGAAGCCGTACAGCTGATTAATTTGTTTTTTGCAGTAACTGAAATGAAGAGCGATACCGGAGTCGACTCTGATGTTAAGGCTTTACCAATTGAGAGAGTAGGCGTGCTCGGTGGTGGTTTAATGGGCGCAGGAATTGCCTCGGTGACCGCTGAAAAAGCGAACAAACAAGTTCGAATTAAAGATGTATCAGAGGCGGGTGTCAATCATGCGTTAAGTTATCACTGGAATTTAATCCAGAAGAAACTAAAGCGTCGACAATATTCTCCAATTGAAGCTAAAGCAGTTATGTCGAGAGTAACGGGTGGCACTGATTATATTGGCTTTAAAAAAGCTGATGTGGTGATTGAAGCAGTGTTTGAAGACTTAGCACTTAAACACCAAATGGTGAGTGATGTTGAAGCTAATTGCTCTGAGCATACCATTTTTGCTACCAATACTTCTTCCATCCCGATTGGAAAAATTGCAGAGGCCAGTAAACGACCTGAACAAGTAGTCGGGCTGCATTATTTTTCACCGGTAGAGAAAATGCCTCTATTGGAAATTATTAAAACCGATAAAACCTCAGAGCAAACCATCGCTTCTTGTGTAGCCTTAGGAAAAGCTCAAGGCAAAACGGTCATTGTGGTCAATGATGGTGCGGGTTTTTATGTTAATCGTATCTTGGCGCCTTATATGAATGAAGCAGGTCGTTTGGTTGCTGAAGGTGTTCCAATTGATCAAATCGATAAAGCGTTAGTTAAAGCGGGGTTTCCTGTGGGGCCAATAACGTTATTGGATGAAGTAGGGATTGATGTAGCGACTAAAGTTTCACCGATTCTTCAAGAGGCTTTTGGTGAGCGAATGCAGCCGCCAGAAATGTTCGATAAACTTAAAAAGGATGATCGCAAAGGTAAGAAAAATGGACGTGGCTTTTATAACTACAGCGATCCAAAAGCAAAAAAGCAAGTTGACCAAAGCGTATACAGCGTACTTGGCGTAACACCTAGTAAGCAAATGAGCGATCAAGATATAGTGACTCGCTGTTTGTTAATGATGCTCAACGAAGCTGCTCGTTGTTTAGACGATAACATCATTAAATGTGCTCGTGATGGTGATATAGGCGCTATTTTTGGTATAGGTTTTCCTCCTTTCTTAGGTGGTCCATTCCGACATATGGATAAAGTAGGTATCTCTGATATTGTTCAGCAACTTCATTACCTTGAAGGCGAGCATGGTGAGCGATTTAAACCGTCAACGTTACTTGTTGAAATGCATAAAGAGGGAAAATTGTTTTATTAATAGTCATAACTATCAATTAAGGAATGCTCAATCGTATTAAAAGTGAAATATGGTTTGAGTATTCCTTCTTTGTCACAAATTGTCATTGAATGAAAACATTAATTTTGTTCTAATACAGGCGTTTTACTTACGGTATAAATGTCACTCAATAAAGCAAGTTATTATCATGGATTTTGAAAAATTGTTTTGGGTGCTTATTTCATTGCAAGCATTATTTTCGGCGGCTTTTGCCCTTATTTGGCCGAATTATGCAGTAGTTTGGATACTTTTTGCTCTTTGTTATTTAATGATGAGTTATGGAATCACACGCTTTGCTTTGATAATTGGCCCTATTAATAAAAAAGTGTACTTGATTACAGTAGCGGCAACCTCGATGAATTGGTTGGTGTTTGGAGCCGTCGGAAGTATGGCTTCTTCATTCATTTTTTAAACGGCAACGATCTTGTTTAGATGAACTAACACGCTATTCATGCTAGATTTAAATCATTATTGATTTTTAAGTCCACATATATGTCTGAAGCGTTGTTAGGTAAAATCTCTGAACTTCAATCAACACTGAATAGAGTTATATTAGGAAAAAGTGATCAAGTTGAATTAGCCATAGTTTGCCTTATCGCGAAAGGTCATTTGTTGATTGAAGATCTGCCCGGAATGGGTAAAACGACTTTGGCTCATGCTTTGGCTAAAGTATTTGGTTTAGATTTTCGGCGCATTCAATTTACTTCAGACTTGCTACCTGCAGACATTACAGGCGCGGCAATTTACGATAAATCGTCACAATCTTTTCAGTTTCATCCAGGACCTATTTTTTCTCAATTGATCTTAGCTGATGAAATCAATCGTGCTACACCAAAAACTCAAAGTGCCTTATTAGAAGCTATGGAGGAAAATCAGGTTACCGTTGAAGGTGAAACTCGTTCATTACCGCAACCATTTTTTGTCATTGGAACTCAAAATCCATCGCATCAAGTGGGCACCTATCCGTTACCTGAGTCTCAACTTGATCGATTTTTAATTCGTTTGACCCTAGGTTATCCTCATCCCGACGTAGAGCAGCAACTATTATCTCAAGGCGATCATCGAGCGACAGCATTAGCTGTTGAGCCCATTTTAAGTCATATCGAACTCTCGAAAATTCAACATCTAGTTAGTAGTGTGGAGATTAAAAAGTTTGCACTTGACTATGTTACTGAGTTAATAGGATCAACCCGAAGCAGCGAAGATTTAAATCACGGTTTATCACCACGCGGGGGCCTTGCTTTGGTGCAAGCGGCTAAAGCCGTTGCTTGGCTCAGTCAACGCAACTATATAACGCCAGAAGATATTCAAAAGGTGTTTGTTGAAGTTGTCGGTCATCGACTACAAACCGATCAAAGAAGCTCTCTAAGTGGTGTTCAAGTAGCACAGAAGATATTACAGGCAGTCTCCGTCCCTATTTAATCCATAAGATGAAACTACATTGCGTAGATAAATGATTAGTTCAATCCGACAATCGATTAACTTAAAACTTACTATGTGGCAGAAGAAGCGAGCTGCCGCCAGTAAGACATTTTGCTTAACCCAAAAAAACACTTACATTTTTCCAACAAGGTATGGTTTTTTGTTGGCGGCAATCGCATTTTTAATGGGAGTCGCTGCTACTAACTATCAAAATAATTTGATTTTCATAGCTTGCTTTATGGTGATCGCTATCGGATTGATTGGCATTATCTTAACTTATAATAATTTAGTCGGGTTAACGATAACTATTCATCCAATTGAGCCGGTTTTTGTCAATAACTCAATCAATATTGATTTGTCATTGCACTCTGATAAATCGCATTCTTCGGTAAGTTTAGGCTTTAAAAATTCGGTAATGCATTCGTTAGATATTTTTGAAAATGAAGATAATCGAATTAGGTTGAAACTTCCAACCACCAAGCGAGGTCAATACTTTATTCCTGCTATTCGCTGCCAAACTATTTTTCCTATGGGCTTTTTACAAGCATGGGGGTGGGTGTATTTTGACAGTCAGTATTTTGTGTTTCCTGAACCAAAAAGCCCTCCAGATTCAGTAGGGATCGATCAAGCCAACGATAGTGAATATTCAGAGCAATATAAATTAGGCGGAAATGAGTTTTATGGGGTTAGAGCCTATCAAAAAGGCGACTCGTTTAGTCATATACATTGGAAGAAATTCGCTCAAACAGAAAAGCTCCACGTAAAGTCGTTTGTCCAATATTTAAGTGATCCGGAGCAGTATGATTTTGAACAGTACGATGGCTTTGATTTAGAAGAACGATTGTCATTTTTGACGTTTTTAATCCTTAGTGCTGAAAAAAATGGCCAGTCTTATGGATTGATTTTACCTACTTTATCCATTCCAATTGGTCAAGGGGAGCAACACTTGTTTCGTTGCTTATGTACGCTAGCCTGCTATCAACAAAATAAAGAGACCGTGTAATTATGCTCATTATGCCTGAGCAACAGCGCGTATTAACCAAAGACATCGTCTCGCTTTTAGCTATTGTACAGTGCGCGGTGTTATTGAGTTTTGTTCCACTAGTAACACCTATCATTGCCTCTGTAATGATTATTTCGCCGGCTATTATTTTAGTAAGAGCAAGACTCAATAAAAGTTACGCCTTAAATCGTTGGTTAAAAATAGCAATTACAGTATCGGCGGCTTTGCTTGTTTTTTACGAATTTAAAACATTTCGAGGAAAGGATGCTGGAGTTGCTCTTATCGTTGTTATGTACAGCTTGAAAATTTTGGAAAGTAAAAATTACCGAGATCTTAATGTAATTTTAACGATGGGTTTTTTTATATCACCGATGAGCTTTTTATTTACTCAGTCGCCGATAGCCGTTCTTTACTCTTTCTTTGTGTTTGGTCTAATTGTTTATGCTTTATTTAGAGCAAATTCTGTTCAGGTTATTTCAGTCAATTGGAGAAAAAGCGCTAAGCTTATTTTTGCATGCTTGCCGATCATGATTTTTTTGTTTTTATTCTTTCCTAGGCTATCCCAGCCGTTATGGCGAATGCCAGGTCAAGATATAGCTCAAACCGGAATATCAGACTCTATGACTCCTGGTGATATAGGGGGGTTGAACTTAAGTGATGAACCCGCTTTTCGTGTCCAATTTATAGATAATCAGTTAGTAGATTTTCCATTATATTGGCGTGGCTTAGTATTTGATGAATATGATGGATTAACATGGCGTCGATCAGAAAGAGAACTTGATGAACTGTCAGAATTCGAAACAAATCCAGAAAGTTTGAATCAGCAGGTTATTAATCAACAAATCACTCTTGAACCAACCCAGAATAAATTTTTATTCGGATTGGATCGTCCTATTAAATCTGGTCAAAAGCTTGCAATTAAAACAAATTATACATTTGAAAGTCGTTTCAAAATTAATCAGAGAATAAAATACGATATAGCTTCAGTACCGGACAAGGTTATAGGTTTAACTTTGTCTGACTCAGAACGCAGTGCGAACACGGCTATCCCAAATAGCGGAAATGAGCAAGCAAGGGATTGGGCTAGAGCTAACTTTTTAAAATTGTCTGAACCAGCAGAGTTTGTTTTGTTTCTACAAAGGTTTATCCATCAGAATGAATATTTCTATACATTAAGCCCTCCAATCATGCGAGAAAATATGATTGATGATTTTTGGTTTAATCATCGCAAAGGCTTCTGTGAACATTATGCCAGTAGTTTTGTTTTTATGCTTAGAGCAGTTGGAATACCTGCTCGTGTCGTTGTTGGATATCAAGGCGGGGAATACAATCCAATTGGCAATTACTATTTGATTAGACAAAGTGATGCTCACGCATGGGCTGAAGTTTGGCTAGAAAAAAGAGGTTGGGTTCGAGTCGACCCAACGGCTGCAATCCATCGTTCACGAATTTTAGATGACTTAGTCAGTGAGGTAGGCTTAAGAGGATTTTTATTTGATCAGTTACCCGTTGCCGATTTAATTCAGGTTTCCTGGCTCGACTATCCAAGACAGTGGCTCGATAATGCCAATCGCGTTTGGAAAGATTGGATTATCGATTTTAACTCGCAAAGCCAGTTCAATATTCATAAATGGTTAAACTTAGATAAACTAACAAAACCGCTTTTGATTGTTTTGTTTTTGTTCATAGCTTTAATTATTACTTACATAATCACTCGTCAATTTCAACCTCGCTCTAAAAAATTGGATGAGCTATCTAAAAGTATGGAAAAACTGCTAATCATGTTGCAAAAGAACGGTTGGGTTAAACCTCCGGGACAAACAGTAGAAGCTTTTTTAAATCAAGTTAAAGTAAATAACTTGGAGTTTGAAGCGAAGTTAGTGTCCATCGCACAAGATTATTCTAAAGCGCGTTATAAAAGTGACTATTTTAATCAAAGGCAACTTACAAATATTCAACGTAAGATCAAAGCGTTAAACTGGAAAAGTATTAAGCATAGAGTGCAGCAATGAAGTGAAATTCCGCATAGGATAACGGCTTGATTTTCAGTATAATGCGCCGCAAAGTTTTACTAAGAAAGAATAGTCTTATGAATATTGCACCAGTATTAGAGTTTTTGCACTGTGAAACACCAAAAGCATGGATAGAACATGCTTTAGAAAACCTTGATATTCTACTAATCGACCACGCCCGCTGTGAAAAAAAAGCAGCTTCTACAGCCCTAAGTTTAATGTTTAAGTTTCCCGAGCGGAAGAATCTATTACACAAACTGTCGCGATTAGCTAGAGAAGAGCTTAGGCACTTTGAGCAAGTATTTGATCTTATGGAGGAACGAAATATTGAATATTGTCATCTTAATGCTTCTCGGTATGCTGCGAAAATGCGTGAACCAGTCAAAATGGGCGAGGAGAGAGCCCTAACCGATGTTTTAATAATCGGAGCCTATATTGAAGCTCGATCTTGTGAGCGATTTGCGGCCCTCGCACCTTACTTAGATGAAATCGATCCGCCTTTAGCAAAGTATTATCGCTTTTTACTGAAATCTGAAAGTCGACATTTCACTGATTACTTAGCATTGGCTCAGGAGTACTCGAAGCAATCGATTGATGATCGAGTTCAATTTTTTGGTGAATTAGAAGCTTCTTTGATTCAGTCACCCGATCCAATGTTTCGTTTTCATAGCGGTATTCCAAGTAAGGTTGTATAAAGAGAGTTGTAACTTTAGCTTTCAATTTAAGCAATTGTATTAGGAATAGAAACTTAATAGTAATTTATTGGAGAAGTTATGCGCTTAAGTATTATTTTAGTTTTAATCATTTCTGTGTCTGGTTGCACAAGTATTAAGTCTTTAAATTTGAAACGATCGGAGATAGGTATTCTTGGAAATTATGATGTTTCTACGTTTAGTGATTATGGAAATGATGTGGTTTATTACAATAAAAGTGGGTCTCACCGGTATGATATTTATTTAGGTGGCTTTGGAGGTTGCGGTGGAGATTTGTTGGTTTACGCTAAGCCTAAAATGGATGCTTTTATGACTTCAAATGGATTTACTGATTACACAGTAACTGAAGTCCATCATCAATTAAGTCCGCCTACTAAATGTATACTTTTCATAAAATACGAAAAATAGCTAAAGAAAACGAGTTTGAAAGGATTATCGCAGGTGCAGGTGCCTTTTCGTCGAAACTTAAATTTTAGGTTTATAAAACACACAACAAAAAGCCCTAACGAATTAGGGCTTTTTAATAATGATAGTTTCGTTTATGGCATTTGAATTTTGCTTCTGCCCATAGAATCATCGCCTGGCATAACTATTTGCGAAGCTTGTTGCCGACGCATTTCTTTAATTTCTTCCATGGTACGTTCCATAGCTTCTTTAGCGCCTTTGCCGAAACCGTTCATGGCTTCTTCTAAATTTGCACCGGTTAATTCAAAGTTTAGCGGTAATGCCCCTGCTGGTGTCATTACTTGAGTTTGACCAATGTATTGAACTTCGCGAGAAGAGTCAGTTTCACCATTAATGGTTATTGGGGTCATAACGCGAATGGTGCCAATTTTTTGATCGGTGATTACTTCTTCCTTGTAAAGGTTTGCCGTATCAAAATTCATTTCTGGAAAGTTATCGGTGCTCATGTACTGCTCTCTAATTTAGGTAAAAAACCTATTGTATCGAAAAATTGAGGCTGTTTGCCGAAAAATTCTGTGCTATTCCAACAAATAACTCATGAGGTTGGAGCAGTGGAGTTTGCTAAGTTATATAAACTGTCGCAACTTAACGGGTAGTGAAAAGAAAAACTTAATGAGATATGCAGAAATAACTGGCTGGGGCAAATGTATGCCGCCTGCAGTAATGACCAACGATGATTTAGCCACCTTTTTGGATACGAGTGATGAATGGATCCATAGTCGTACGGGTATGAAAGAGCGCCGTATTTCGCATGTCGATGTCGATGAGCTTGGTTATGTTGCGGCGGCCAGAGCAATTGCATGTGCTGGATTAGAGCCAAACGATATTGATGGGATCTTTTTTGGGACAACTACACCAACATCTTTAGCGCCGAATGCAGCTTCTTATGTTCAGAAAAAACTTGGTAATAAAACAGCCGCTGCGGTGGACGTTAATTCGGCATGTTGTAGCTTTTTATACGGTTTAGCCCAAGCGACAGCTATGATCAGCGCTGGAATGATGGAAAAGGTGGTGGTAATTGGTGGTGAAAAGCTCTCCTGGGGAGTTGATTGGACCAACAGAAATGTTGCTGTGTTATTCGGTGATGGTGCTGGAGCCGTTGTTTTAGAAGCTACCGATAATAAAGTGGGCGTAATTTCTGCAAAGCTAGGTTGCTATGGCAAGGTTCGTGAGACCTTAGCATTGAATAACTTCGGAACCGGATTTGACCGTACCCAAGAAACTTATTCTCGCATGAACTGGAATTTTGATGGTCAAGAAATATTCAAACGAGCCACTCGTGGTATGGTTCAAGCTACTGAAACGGCTATGGAAAAGGCTGGGGTAACATTGGCTGACATCGATTTAGTGGTGCCGCATCAAGCCAATTCTCGGATTATTGAAGCTGTAGCCAAACGTTTAGACACACCGATGGAAAAAGTGATGGTTAATATCCATAAGTACGCGAATACCTCCGCAGGGACTATTCCAGTTGCTTTGTGTGAAGCCATAGAAGAGGGAAGAGTGAACCCAGGTGATTTAATTGCTATTCCGGCTTTTGGAGCAGGGCTTACTTGGGGTGCGGCTATGGTTCGTTGGGGACAGCGGGTAACGCCCAAAGCAACCTCAAATGTTGAGCTTGTGCCTAATGATAAAACCGCATTAGAGTTAATTAAACCCTATCTTGATCATGATCGAAGTTTTGATTAATGATTGATTTAGACTCGGAATCCAATAAAAAAGGCTCATTTCGAGCCTTTTTTATTGGTTTTGAATCAACCTTTGATTAGTGGTGGTGTCCACCGGGTCCGTGTACATGACCGTGAGCAATTTCTTCTTCAGTAGCGGCTCTTACTTCAACCACATCTACGACAAAGTTTAAAGCTTTTCCGGCTAGTCGATGATTACCATCTACGGTGACCATATCGTCTTCTATGGCTGATATCATCACATTTACCGGCCCTTGGTCGGTTTGTGCTTGAAAATGCATGCCAATTTCTAAGTTTTCTACACCTTCAAATGCAGAGCGTGGTACTTCTTGAATAAGGTCATCGTTGATTTCGCCGTAGGCTTTAGCCGCCTCAATGTCCGCTTCAACATGGTCTTTAGCCGATTTGCCTTCTAGCGCCGCTTCTAAACCAGGAATGATGTTTCTGTGACCGTGTAAGTACACTAGAGGATCTTTACCTTTCGATGAATCAATAGTATTTCCATCGGTATCGGTTACGGTGTAATGAATGCTAACAACAGCATTATTCGCAATTTGCATAAGAGTATCCGTGATTGGTGAATTTGGGCGATAGTATGAAGCAATCGTCAGATGATTGGAACCTTTGGCCTAAAAGAAAGGCTTCCCGAAGAAAGCCTTTATAGTACTTTGTCATTAGTCTTAATTGATTAAGCTTTTACCGTTAGTACATCGGTTTGTAGTTTTGAAAGTACTGATTCTGCAGTATTTCCAATAAGCTTGCCTTTAATGCCTTTGCGACCAATGGTACCCATAATCACTATATCAGCCGACTCTGACTTAGCGGTTTTGTTAATAATCGTATCAACGCCGCCACGTTTGATAATGACACTTTTCGGATCAATATTGAACTTTTTGTAGTGAGTGCCTAAGTGTTCAAGCGCTTTAGCTTTACCGTTTTTTGACAGTTTCGACTCATCGATAATATCTAAATCGGCAATCACTCTTGGCAGAGTAATACAGTGCAAGTACTTAATTGTTTGTCCTGTTATTGCTGCTAGTGCTTGTGCTTGTTCAATCACCATTTTGTTCAATTTTATTTTTTCTGCGGTGTCAGTATTTAAATCCACTGTGGCTAAAATGCAGTTCTTTGCTTTCCATTTTTCGTTGGTCATTATCATTACTGGCGCTGAATTTGAGCGAATTAAATGCCAATCGGTTGGAGTGTAAGAGAGAGATTCGCTGCGATTTCCTGTTTTAATCACAAGATCGTAAGGTTTTTGTTTACAACGGTTAATCACCCAATCGTGGACTGATTTTTCCCATAGTACATTCCAATCGATAGTAATACCTTCTACGTTGGTTTTATCGATAACAGATTGAATGAGTGCTTTCTTTTCATCAATCAGGGTTTGCTTAACTTTATTTTTCTCTTTCTCAGACAATAGATCTGAGCCATCAATGCCTGGGGCGTGAACAAATCCTACTAAATCAATTTGTGCGCCAGTTGCCTTAGCAAACGCTACTGCACGAAGAAATGCTCTGAGCTTTTTAGAGTCTTTTTCCGCTACAACCAAAATTTGTTTCATTGCTGCTCCTTTTAAATGGATATCTGTATTAAGATTTGATCGGTTTATAGACCAAAAAATTATTTTTTTAGTTCCTAATAGCGCCTTAGTGTAGCAGAGCTTAATCAGTTATTCTAAATACTAAGTAGGAGACCATCGTTTTGCAGTTATCTTATTGGAATTTTAGACAGGAGTATTGATCTGTGGCAAAAATATTAGTGGTTCAGCACGTTCCTTATGAGCCTTTAGGGACATTGAATCCGCTAATCAAAAAGCTTGGTCATCGAATTCGCTATTTGAATTTTTCTCGCGAAGGTGTTCGGGTACCAAAAATAGACAACTATGATGGGTTGATCCTTTTGGGAGGTTCACAAAATATCGGTGAAGAGGATAAATACCCTTATTTAAATACCGAAAAGAAATTGATATTAAAGGCGATCGAACTAGATAAACCTGTATTGGGGATTTGCTTAGGAGCTCAGCTGATAGCTTCTGCTCTCGGTGCAAGAGTAAGTAGAATGAAAAAAGAGGAGATTGGTTGGCAGGAGTTGAGTGTTACCAAAAAGGGCGCGGATGATCCGGTTATTTCATGCTTTCGGGCCAAGGAACAGATTTTTCAGTGGCACGGTTTTCATTTTGAGTGGCCTTTAGACTCTGTCCCATTAATCACCGGGATAAATTGTAAACAACAAGCATTTCGATATAAAGATAATGTGTATGGATTTCAGTTTCATTTAGAAGTAGATAGCGCATTAATTGAAAGGTGGCTCCAACTGCCTGATCACCAAACGCTATTGGCCCAGCAAAAGCGGCAGACAGCAGCATTTATTGACCAGCAAACCACTGTATTTATTGAACGTTCTAAGCAGATTAGCCATAATGTTTTTGGGGCCTTTTTAGCGCTTTTACCTGCTCCATATAAACGACACATATTGAAGCATCGATGATTTGCGCTAAACATCTCAAACCTCCAGTTTTTGTTGTTGTGGTCTATACTTATTAGGTCGACCTAGTGAAGTAGCGAGAAGGGGCTGTATATGGATTCCATACCATCTGAAATGAGATCACACGCGCGCGCTCAAGCTGAAAATGAGACCTTTGTTCATTATAGTTTTAACGATTCAACAGGCCATTTGCATGAATTCACAGGTCCGTTAGAAGACTATTGTTTTACTGGACTAAAGTTAACGGCATTTGAACCGCTCAACGTAGGTCAATCATTGGCTTTAAAAATTCACGTTGCTAATATTGAAGGCGTTTTAAGGCTAAATGGGGAAGTGCGATGGTGTTTAGAAGTTAACCAAGTCCCCACTTATCATGCAGGTATACTGTTCTCTTTACATAACTCTCCTGACATCACAACATGGCGCGCGCATTGTGAAAGGCATTAAACCGATAGTGAAAGTTATACATTGTCAGCATTTTTGTTACGGAACACATTAATGCAATCAAGAAAAGAAGACCGACTGATCCAATCGGAAACGGTTCTTATTGAATTATTGTCCGATGATGTTGATAATCAAGGTAACTTGGTATTAAGTGCTGAAACCTCTGATATTTCCGCTAGTGGTATGAAAGTGTTTTCGAGCTCTGCATTAAACCCAAATTATATCCATGAATTGTTGGTGATATTTGATGAACATTCAAAAAAATATTTACTAACAGGAGAAGTTAAGTGGTGTGAAAAGGTGACGCAGTCGCTAAAAGATAATGGAGTAGAAGGTTATTATTGTGGATTCGAGCTGTTAGAAGCAGAGCATTCCGATTTGCGAGATTGGAAAACGCTGTTCGAAGACTAGTTTCATTTTATGAGTTTATTATGAGAAAACTGTTTATTTTAGTGATTATTATTTTGTTGATTGTTGGACGTGCCGTTTGGATTGAGAAGAACCAGCCAAATCAATGGCGTTATTTATGGCAAAACTATCAAGATACTCAATCTATTGCTCAACTAGCTAAACAGACTTTTGATGTAATGCGTGGCGTGCAATTGAAAAAAGCCATGATGAGTGAAAAGGAAAAAAACACCATCGTTTATAAATGGACCGACGAACGCGGTGAAATTCATATGAGTTATCAGAAGCCAATAGGTGTTCCGAATGTTCAAGAGATTCGACTGGGTGATCTAAATTATCAAGTGACAGACGGCCTTACCGATAAAGAGTTGAATAAAGTCCTCTCTAAAGATAAAAACTAGATCTATCTCGCTACTCGTCTTTATTTTTCGCAATTTTTAAGAGATGTTTTTATTGATTAAAACGTTCTCTGTTTTCTAGTTTTTGGTTCACCGACTTTTTTAGCAATACATATAAAGAACCTGTTCCACCATGTTTGGGTTGAGCACTGTGATAGGCAATGACTTGCTCGAATTGTTTTAACCAAACTGAGACATAACTTTTTATTCGAGCCGGAGGATTTGAGCGTTCACCTTTTCCATGAGTAATCAATAAACAGCGATATTCGTCTTTAATCGCTCTATTAATGAAAGAAAACAGTGCTTGCCTAGCTTCAGCAACTGTATGACGGTGCAAGTCAAGACTGTCTTGATAATGATATTTACCGCGTTTTAAATTTTTAAATACACCGGTTTGAATGCCGTCTACTTTGTAGCAAAGCTCTTCTTGCGGCTGGACATGTTCGATAGGGCTATCAATTAAAAAATTAAGATCTTTATTGGTAAACTTTTCCGCAGAGTTTTGTCTTATTGTATGGTTAATTGATTTATCCGGCTCAGTAGAGCTTAGAGTTACCTTATCTTGCTTGAGCGGTTTTATATCGCCAAATTCGGATAAAAATGGATTGTCGTCTTTTGTTGACATGCCAATAACTCGTTAAAATTTAATTAATATAGGAATATACCCGTTCAACTAGAGGATGCATCTTCAAGTTGAACGGGTATATTATACTAATGGTTATTAGGCAGGCCAATTGATAAGACCGATTTGATTGGCATAATTTTGCAGTAAAAAGGGCTTACGTCTTTTGGGAATTGGACTAAACTGTTAAAAAACTTGGAATTTTTGTAATGACTGAACGCCGCGAGGTTACAAGAACACCGTTAAAAGCCAGTGTGGTCATTTGCCACTCTTCTTTAGGTAAATTTGAGGCGGTTACCAGAGAACTGTCTGATCGCGGCGCATTTATTGTGTCATTAGAGTTGACCCAGTTATCGGTGGGTGATGCACTAACGGTTCAAGCAACCGGCTTTCCAGAAGAGATGCCCGTATTGTCGGCTAGAGTTGCCAGGGTCGATGTTGATGGGATTGGTATTCAATTTATTATGTAAGTATCTGTTTGGACTCTGAATTTTTTTATAGTTATGTTAATCTTAAACTTACTTCGGTTAAATGTGATTAAAAATCATGGTTGAAGGTCAGTTTAATATTATTTTTGCGGGAAAAGTAATCCCATCTAAATCGGTAGAAGAAGTTAAAGCCGCTTTGGTCAAATTATTTAAATCAAGTCCTGAGCAAATTGATAAACTTTTCGCTCAGTCTACGGTAGTTATTAAACGAAACTTAGATTACGCCCAAGCGCTAAAGTATCAATCAGCGTTAAAACAAGCAGGTGCTTTAGTTTTACTACAAAAAGCTGAAACAGAAGAAGTACCAACTCAAGTGGACGATGCTCAGGCAGGAACTGCTCAAGTTGAAAATAAAACTTCAGCGGTCAAAAAGCCCAATCCATTCTTACAAGAAGACCCGCAAGCACGAGAAGTTGCCGGCGAGAAAACAAAACAAGAACAATCAGATAATGTATCGACTGAAACAACAGAGATAAACGAAGCTAATCCCAATGATGCTTCTTGGTCTTTAGCCAATGCTGGTGAAGTATTACCTGCGATTGAAAAAGTAGCTGCTATAGAAATGCCCGATTTAAGTGAGTTGTCTCTTGATGATGCGGGCGGCCTTTTGGTTGAGCCCGCCGACAAAGTCATCGCTCGAGTCGACACATCTGGATTAGAAGTATCAGAAGTGGGCATGCTACAAGAAATAAAACCTAAGGAAAAACGTGAAGTGGACGTAAGCAGCCTATCAATAGCTGAAGCGGGTGAGAAAATTCCAAATGAAAAAATTGAAAAGAAAAGTCTCAACCCGAATACTGAACACTTAAAATTAACTTAATTGGCTTTTATTTACTTTAAGCTTTTTAGTTAAACTAACTATCCCGAGTTCAGGTTAACTAGCAGATCAAATGAGTTATCAGGATTAACGAATTAATCCGTATTCTAGATTTAATATATCAATAATTTCTTGCTTTGGATTATCGGATAAATTAATTTTTTCTCCTGTAATTTTTTCTGCAATACCAATGTAGGTTGAAGATACTTTCATTAATACATCAACTGGTAATGCATTATCTCTAGCTAATCCAGAGCGTTCATTCATTCGGTTTTTATTCAGCAAAATATCAGGATCGGGAAAGTGGCTCAATAGCAGTTGGCGAAAATCTTCTTTGCTGTTTTCAATAACTTTACCTTGTAAGGAGGCTGGCTTGTCCCAAATGCGAGATGAGTCTGGAGTACCTACTTCATCCATATAGATTAATTTGCGTTGGCCGCTTTGGTCGCTAACATAGCCAAATTCAAATTTCGTATCGACAAAAATTTGATCAATTTTTTCAAGTTCTGCGCTAATTAAATCAAAGCCTTGTTTAAGTAATTGCTCATAAAGATCAACATCTTCTGTTGATTCAAAATTAAAGGCTGCAAAGTTATTAATAATGTCAGTTTTGGAGATATTGACATCATCCGCTTCTGGAACACCAGGAATGCCATTTAAAATGCCTTTGGTTGATGGTGTCATCAATAGTTGATCGAGCTTTTGATCCTTTGATAAACCTTCAGGTAAGGTGATCCCGCAGAATACA
>JBFHSP010000004.1:0-49492 GCA_041591085.1 Kangiellaceae bacterium
AAACTATGGCCGTTACAGCCAGTTTATTCGGCGCATTAAGCATCAGTGCCTCTCAAGTCGATAAAGACTTACCGGATTATCAGAAAACCAGTGGTATATCAGGTAACTTATCATCCGTTGGTTCAGATACTCTTGCAAACTTGATGACTTTTTGGGCAGAAGAGTACAAGCGTACATATCCCAATGTTAATATTCAAATTCAAGCTGCTGGTTCTTCAACTGCACCTCCTGCATTGACTCAAGGTACTTCTAACTTTGGTCCTATGAGCCGTAAAATGAAGTCAAAAGAAGAAGCCGCATTTGAAGAAAAATTTGGTTATAAGCCAATGGCTATTCCAGTAGCGATTGATGCACTAGCGGTTTATGTAAACAAAGACAACCCAATCAAAGGGTTAACCATTGAGCAGGTAGATGCTATTTTCTCTTCAACTCGTAAATGTAAAGGTGATGCAGATATCACCGATTGGGAACAGTTAGGCATTGACGGTCTGGGCGACATCCAACTTTATGGTCGTAACTCAGTTTCTGGTACTTATGGTTACTTCAAAAGCAAAGCGCTTTGTAAAGGTGACTTCAAAAATAATGTTAATGAGCAACCAGGATCTGCTGCAGTAGTTCAAGCGATCAGCCAATCTAAAAACGGTATCGGTTACTCAGGTATTGGTTACAAAACTTCGGGTATTCGTTTAGTACCTTTAGCAAAAAAAGCGGGTGATGAGTATGTAGAAGCAACACCTGAAAATGCACTTTCTGGCGCTTTCCCTTTAAGCCGTTATTTGTACGTTTATGTGAATAAAGCACCTAACAAACCTTTATTACCTCTTGAGCGCGAGTTTATTAAATTGATTCTTTCTAAAGCGGGTCAAGAAATTGTAGTGAAAGATGGTTATGTGCCTCTTCCTGCCTCAACGGCTAAAAAAGTACTTGAAATGATTGAATAATCAATTCAAGTATCAAAGAGCTTCATTCTCTTTGGTTGTTGGTCCTACCGTTTAAGCCTGCCTAGTGCAGGCTTTTTTAATCATCTAAAATTATTTATGTTTTACCCAACAGCCGTTCTTTCACACTTGTATGATAAATAGGCCAACTCTCAACCGTTTGATAATACACTCCCGATTTCACCGGTATTGATTCCATCAAACAAAATGAAGTCACGCGGGTAGAAAGATTTTGCGGAGCAGGAAAATCAACCGGAGGCTTTGCTTCGCGCGCTAGGGTAATGTGCGGTTCGTATTTGCGCTTGTCTTTAGGTAGGTCAGTGATAGCGGTTAATTGTCGATGAATGTTTTTTCTTAAAAGATTTAACTCACTAGCACCTTCGGTTATTGATGCAAATAGGATTTCAGATTTTTGCCAATATTGAGTTGCGCCTAGTTTGCAGGGGAAGGGAGGGATTTGTGGGCATTCAATCGCATCGACAATATCAAATACTCTGTGGTTGGCGATTGAACTTAAAAACCAAAGCGTTATATGATAGTTTTCTTTATCCACCCGACGACCATTAATATTTAAGTTTAGTGACCAGTCGTTGATGGATTGTTTAAATTCTGGGGTAAAATCAATCGCGAAGAATAATCGATGGTTACCTCTATTGCTTAATTGCATTAAAACTCTCCGCAAGCTGAGACTGCTTTCTAGTCAAGTGGACAAAATAACATAAATCTTGAATCAATTCTTATGCAACCATGAAATCGATAAAACAATTTATTTTTCGCTTAATATTGATTGGCGCGGTTTGTTTTGGTTTGCTGCTTATTTACAGCGATGGACTCATTCAACAGCAGTTTGCAAAGAATAGATGGCTAGTTCCGGCCAAAGTTTACGCTTCTCCTCTGCTAATAATGACTGGCGAGTCGGTGTCGTTAGAGCGCTTTCTGCAAGAGTTAGACGCGCTAGCCTACCGCTCAACAATTAAACTTTCAGAGCCGGGTCAGTTTCAGCAGTTTGGTACGGAGTTTGACGTCTACTTAAGAGGGTTTGCTTTTGCTGAAGGATTTGTGCCTGCTCGAAAACTTCGCGTGATTTTTGAAGGAAGTCGCTTAAAAAGCAGTCAACTGCTTCCCGATAATACCGCACACACTCAGTCAGTCTTTGATTTAATGCGCTTTGAGCCAAGACTGTTCGGAAGAATTAATCCTGTTTCAGAAGAAGATCGAGAACTGGTTAATTTAAAAGAAGTGCCTCGTTATTTAGTGGATGCGCTTTTGGTGTCTGAAGATCGTGACTTTTATCATCATCACGGCATTTCATTGCGAGGTATCGCGCGAGCTTTTGGTCAAAATATTTCGTCAGGAAAAATAGCGCAGGGAGGGAGTACCTTAACTCAGCAATTAGTAAAAAATTATTTTTTAACCAATGAAAAGACACTTTGGCGCAAAATTAGAGAGGCTGTAATGTCTTTGGTATTGGAGTTTCGTTATAACAAAGACGATATTCTTCAAGCCTATATGAACGAAGTGTATTTGGGACAAGATGGCAAACTTGCCATTCATGGATTTGCCAGGGCTTCAAAATATTATTTTGATCGAGAGCTTTCAGAGTTGAATTTGAATCAAGCCGCAACTCTTGTAGGCATTGTTCGCGGACCTTCGTATTATGATCCTTACAAATATGGAGAGAGGGCCAAAGAGCGGCGCAATCTTATTTTAGAGCAAATGCATGAGCATGACAGGATCACGCAAAAAGAAATGGAGTCTGCTCAAGCAAAAAGCTTACAAATAGTGACGCGGAGCAAAAGACGACAATCACAAATGCCTGCAGTAATGGGTATGGTGAGAAAGCAATTAAAAGAGCATTACACTTTTGCTCAGCTTAATCACGACGACTTAACGATTTTTACATCGATTGATCCTTTTATCCAAGAGCAAGCAGAAAATAGCTTAAGTCGCCATATTGATCGGATCACTACTTATAGTGCCAATGTGCCAAAGGAGTTGCAAGGCGCCATGATGGTTAGCCATCGACTAAGTGGTGATATTTTGGCTGTTGTAGGCGATAAAAATCCGCATTATGAGGGTTTTAACCGTGCGATAAATGCTTATCGTCAAACCGGTAGCGCCATCAAGCCTTTTGTATATCTAACCGCGTTGCAACGGCCAGAAAAATATACTTTGCAAAGTATTGTGTTGGATAAAAAATTCAGTCTAACCGCAACCGATGGTTCCGAATGGAATCCTGAAAATTACGATAGATTAGAGTATGGAGAGGTTACCCTTTTTCATGCGCTATCCAATTCTTTAAATCTAGCCACTTCGCGTTTAGCCTTAAGTGTTGGGCTTGAGCACATTGTTAAGCAGCTGTACCAAGCTGGATTCAATCGTGAGCTTTATGCGTTTCCTTCCCTAGCGTTAGGAGCTCAAGAAATGTCGGTCTGGGAGCTGTTGCGTTTGTATCAAGTGTTAGCTTCGGGCGGTTTAAAAATGGAAAGTAAAGTGGTGCAAAGCGTAATTGATAGTCGAGGACAATTACTGGAGCATTATGGCGTGATCGCCGAACGAGTGGTACCGGAAGAGCCGATATATTTATTGAACTTAACTTTACAAAATGTTGTTCGAGAGGGAACTGCCAAATCGTTACCTACAACTCTTAAAAGCTTGAAGGTGGCGGGTAAAACAGGCACAACTAATGATCTTAAAGACAGCTGGTTTGCAGGTTTTAGCGAGCAGTATCTAGCCGTGAGCTGGGTGGGTTTGGATGAAAATCAATCGACCGGGTTAACCGGCGCTTCGGGGGCAATGAAAATCTGGGCAGACTTAATAAATCATATTGAAACCAAGCCATTGGTGTTAATTAAACCAGAGGGCATTGTGTTGGCTAAACAAGGTTGGTTTGGTGATTGTATACCTTTTGTTCAAGGATATTTACCCGACGATTATTCTGAGTGTGATTAATTGCGCAAAAACCATTCAAAAATTAAAAAAGCTGAATATAAACCTAGATTATTTTTTTCCTGTAATGCAGTATGAAATGACTCGCGCTTAATATTAAAAAACGAATAAGGAGCGGCAATGAGTGATTTTATTTTGGATTCTCGACTAGATAATGATTGTGATGAAATTGTCGATTTGGAGTTTTGTCGTTGTCTTTTAATGAATGATGTTCAGTATCCGTGGGTAATTTTAGTTCCACAAATAAAGGGACTTGAAGAGATTTATGAGTTAAATAATGAGCAACAACAATTGCTATGGAAGGAAATTGCGTTAGTTTCAAAAGTGATGAAGGAGCTTTTTTGTCCGCTCAAGCTGAACATAGGTGCATTAGGAAATATAGTTCGACAACTTCATATTCATATTGTTGCTCGATTTGAAAATGATCAAGCTTGGCCAGGTCCTGTTTGGGGGGCTCATCCCAGAGTCGAGTACAGTGAAGATAAAAAACGGCAATTAATTAAGCAATTAAAGCTTAAACTTGTCAGTTAAAACTATCGCATTATTTTAAATGGCTTAATGACAGTTGATAATGGTAAGCCATTTGTTGGTCATCGTATTTATTTTCTAACGCTATTGGGCAGCTAGTGCGAGCGAGGCATTGTTTTTTGCATAATGAATTTTCTTGTTTACGATAACTAAAGCAGTCCTGCCAATGATAATTACTTTCAGTGACTGCGTTAACCGGACAAGCATTGATACATGGTTTTTCTGAGCAAGTTAAACAAATATTCTCAGTTCTATTTACTATCGAGCTTTTAAATTGCGTGTTTGTTAAAACCAAAAGTCGATACGCAAACCATAATCCAAATTCACGATTAATTCCCACCTTTAAAAGAGACGAATTGTGCCAACCAACCTTGTTACCTAAATCTTGCAAATTAAAATGATAAGTTGTATGGCTGGGGTAAAGTAAGTTGGATTGAATTATGTCGTTTTGTTGAGTTGTTTGCTTGGATTTCCATTGCTTAAAGCAGTCAATAGAATAATTATCTATTGGATTGGTTTGCGAAAAATAAGATTTGGGAATTTGCTGCCATAATTTTTTTCCTCCATGACCAAGTAATATCAATTGAGAAAAGTTCGAAAGGTCAATTTGATGTTGGTTGCAGTTATCAATAAACGATGCCGGAGCTTCTGTAATATTGATTACAGCTTGTAGGTTTAAGCCCTTTGATGAAAACCAGGTTAATTCAGGGTGAGTAAACTGTAATTGACTCATATAAATTGCTCTTGATAGTGACAAAAACTCACTTTAAAAACAGAGCCATTACCAAAGCCGCTATAGGCATCAACTGCGGCTGACTGGTGAAGCTTTTGCTGAAAAAAACAGCGAATGATATCGCCATGTGACACAATAAGTATGTTTTTACCTAGATGTTGTTTTGCAATGTCAATGAGCGCTTGTTCCATTCTATTTGCACAAATAATTCCTGATTCTCCATTAGGTGGCGCATGATGTTCTGATTTTTGAAATATAAATTCAAAATCGGGAAGGTGAGTGAGTTCATCAAAATACTTTTCTTGCCAATCGCCAAAATGGCGTTCCTTGAGTCTTTCATCGGTACTGATGGATTTATTGAGCGACTGGTTAATGATCAATGCCGTGTCACTTGCTCGCTTTAATGGTGAAGTGAATATGCTATTAATATTTTGGTTTGCTAGTTGCAGCGCTAATAATCTGGCTTGGTTTATTCCGCTATCAGTCAGAGGTGAGTCAAGATGACCTTGTAGTTTACGCTGTTGATTCCATTCGGTTTCGCCATGGCGTACCAGTAAAAAGTGCGACTGCATCGGTTACTCTATAAATTCTTGTAGTTTCTCTATGGCTCGATAGTAACGCATTTTAGCCGCGCTTGTGCTGATATTGAGCTGTTCTGCGATCTCATCAAATGAAAACTCAAAGACCGCCTTTAAAGCAATAATATCGCGTTCGTCTTCGGCGAGCTTGGCCAACAGCTTATTTGCGCTAGTGGCAACTATTTTGGTGGTGTCATGTTGCGGCTGCTCAGATAATGCTTCAATAAGAAGAGTTGTGCGCTTTAATCCTCTAACGTGATCAATCATGGCATTTCGAGATATGGTAACAATCCATTGAAAGAACTTTTCCGGATCGTGCAGTTGTTCAATTTTATTCCATGCAGTTAGAAATGCATCTTGCAGAATATCTTGAATATGTGAGTGATCGAGTTGTGTCTGATAGCTTAAGTAGGCTGATACTTTCTTTTGGTAACGATTAAAAAGTTGTGCGAAAGCCGCAGCTGCATCCCCTTGTTTTTGTAAGGTAATGGCAACAAGCTTTTCGTCAGAAAGCGACTTAAAGTGGGACACAATGGCGTGTTTAGAGCGCGTGTTATTAAGAGTGAATTAAAAGCTGATCAAGAAAGCTTTTATTGTCTATCACTTTAACATCACCATTTTCTAAAGTGATAGATGTTGCGACTGCACCAATATTTTTTACCAGGCCGGTAGAGCCATCTTTCAAAGTGACTTTTTGGCCAGGTTCAACAGTATCTGCAACATAGACCGAAAAAAGTACACTCTCGGAGGCGTTTTTACTGCCCAAGCCAAGAGATATGGCGCAAGCTATAGCAACGGCACCGATGGTGATGGATACAAGTGTATCCAGAAGACGGGTTTCTATTTCGAGTTCACCAATAACGAGCGATAAAACTAAAATGACCAGTACTCCGTAAATTGCGTTAGCAACCGGCTTAGCGAAATCAAAGCCAGATGATTTGGCAGCATTAAAAACCACCGATTTTGCTAGGTTTGCGGCAGCTAACCCGAACAATAAGATCAAGGTGGCCGCTATAATTTTAGGAATATAAAGAATAAACTGATCAAGCGTGCTTCTTAATTGCGGCATGCCTAAAGATTCGGCTGCAGAAATTAAGAAAATCATAAAGACAACCCAGAAAATCAAGCTGGCAATAAAACTGGATAACACTAAATTTTTGTTAAAACGCTGCAGGTGCTCACTGATCCCCGTTGCGGTAGAAAGTTTATCTATTCCCGCTTTATTTAAAATAACTTTTACAGTGACTCTTAATATTTTGGCGATGAAGTAGCCAATAGAAGCGATAACTATTGCAGCTAATAAACCGGGAATAAACTCAGCAAATTTTCCAAGTAAGGTAGATAAAGAGTTGGTAATGGCTTGATACCAAATGTCGATGTTTTCAGTCATAACCGTTAGTCCTTTGATGTTTTCTTTTTATGATGTTTTTGGTGAATTCTTTTTGCGGTAAAGGGCGCAAATATAGCTAAGAGTGAACCTAATAGTCCATATACCCCTAATCTAAAAAACTCTTTAGTTTGTTTATCTTTTTGTGCCAATTGAGTCAGTTCTGACTCATCAATAGAAAAACTGTCACTTTCCTTTGGCACTTCAGTGCGAATAAGAGACTCTATTTCATCTTTACTTGTTGTTGCCATTGACGGTTTCCCAAAAATACTCGTCGTATTTGTCGAGTTTATTAATTCGTATCATTGAACGGATTTCTTCAACGTATTCATCACCTCTTTCAGAATATCGACTAAGTCCTTCCGCTAATTCAGCGCCGGAAGGGTGATGGCCATTGTTTGCTATGTCAACTCGTAAGGCTCGTAAATCTTCATAAGCAAAATGAGTATTTATATTCCGAACATAACTGCGTACAGAACCTTCGGGTGATTTGAACTTTCGCACCTCGTGTGATGTGCCTTTGTCTCTCTCACTCGGTACTAAACCACAGCCTTTTTTAAAGCACCACTGACCAAAGTAATTGTTGGCCTTTGTTGCAAAACGAGAAGTTCCCCAAGCTGATTCATTGGCGGCTTGAGCAAGAGCTAAAGAAGGAGGGATTACTTTAATATGATTTTCTAAAATTTCGGTTGTTGCAGCAACATCAGAAGCATCATGGTCGCGCAAATACATTTCGGCCATTTCTTCTAAAAATTCGCGATCGTTATCGGTAATTTGATCTGCTGATTTTGCGGCAATAGCTTCTAAGCGTGATCGACGTTCTAATACTTCAATATTTACTTTTTCTATGTAGTGGTAAAGGTAGTCAAAAAAGGCTTTTTTCTTTTCTTTTACATCAGTAAAAGAGCCAAAATCTGGGGTGTCATCAAAGTTTTGAATTTCGATTAAATCAAGGTTTTTTCCAGTCTTTTCATTGCTTTGGTTTAGTGTTTTTTGCGGATCATTGGAACACCCTAGCAATACCAAAATAGTTAGAAGTAAAGGTAGACTGATTTTAAAAGCTATTTGCATTGAATTTAACCTCTTTTTACCGACATCGACTCATGGACGACCCATCAGATGAGCGAGTCACAATTATATTCAATTTACACTGTTCTATTGAAGTTTGATGTGACTTTCAGGACGTTAATGGCGTCAATATTCACATTATCGAAATTAAAGCCCTTATGCTTTACACTTAAATGCACTAATAGAAAGTTTATACCCTAATTCTAGTAGGAAACAAAACTAACATTATGGCTGAAGAATTATCAGAATTAATTGAAGAGTTTGTCGAAGCTGAAGCCTCGGAGCAGGCAGCGGTGGCAGAATCTATTTTGGCAGAAGAAGAAGCCGAAGACATCGCCTTATTGCTTGAATCGTTACCGATTAACGAGCGTTTAGCCCTTTGGCATAAAATTCCGCAACAAGAACGAGTAGAAGTACTGGTTGAAATGCGTTCCGATCCACGGGAGTCGCTAATTGACCAAATGCAACTTGAAGAGCTCGATGCGCTGTTTGTTGGGCTTAATGCGGTCGATCTGGTTGAACTGTCAGAATCGCTACCCAATCGTTTGGTTGAACGTGCGCTCAGAGCGATGGATGAGCAACAGCGAAGCTATTTTGAAGGCGCCCAAAAATACGCCGATGATTTAGCCGGACACTGGGTTGACCATGATGTATTGATTTTACCAACCAATGCCAAGGTCAGAGATGCTTTACGCTTGCTTCGTCGCGAAGTACCTGATTTAACTGAAATTGTTTATTTAGTGAACCGATCTGGACATTTTTCCGGTGCAGTTAAAATCACTAGTCTTTTTAGCGCACTCGATCATGCTCCATTAGCTGAACTGGTTGATAAAGATATTGAAATACTGCAAGGCTCCCTAGATGCGGTTGAAGCTGCGCAAGAGGTGCAATCTTCATCATTAGCTGCGTTACCGGTGGTTGATGAGCAAGGTAAGCTACTTGGCAGAATTGATGTGGTTACCGCCGCTGAGTTAGTGAGCGAAGCCTTTGAAGCGCAGTTGATGGCATCTGCCGGTATGGATGAAGATGAAGACTTATTTGCCCCGGTATTAAAAAGCGCCAAAAGCAGAGCGGTTTGGTTAGGTATAAACTTGCTGACCGCTTTTTTAGCGTCATGGGTGATTGGCATGTTCGAAGCCACCATTGAGCAAGTGGTTGCGCTTGCGGTATTGATGCCTGTGGTTGCCAGTATGGGCGGTATTTCAGGTAGCCAAACTTTAACCTTGATAATTCGCGGTTTAGCGCTTGGTCAGGTCACTGGGGCTAACTTAAAAGCCTTACTGAAAAAAGAATTGAGTGTAGGCGGGTTTAACGGTGTACTTTGGGCGATTGTTATTTCTGTAGTCACCTATTTTTGGTTTGAAAGTGCGTTGATTGGTTTAGTGATTGGTATTGCTATATTAATCAACATTTGTGCAGCAGCGATATCAGGAGTGGTGATTCCGGTGGTGCTTGATAAGCTTAAAGTCGACCCTGCTTTATCCGGTTCAGTTATTTTAACCACTGTGACCGATGTTGTCGGCTTCTTTGCCTTTTTAGGTTTAGGCTCACTTATTCTATTGTGATTTTTTAGAATGACTTTACCGTTATGCAATCATTTTTAATTTGAGGAATTAATCAGTGTTTGATCAAATTGGCGTGGCAGGATTAACTTGGCTTGGAATAGCCTTTTGTATTTCACAGTCAGCTATATTTTCCGGTTTAAATTTAGCTTTTTTTAGCTTAAGTCGATTGCAGCTAGAGGTTGAAGCAAAGCGTGGCAGCAAAAGCGCGCAAAAAATACTCATGATGCGGGAAGATTCCAACTTTTTGCTAGCTACTATTTTATGGGGTAATGTATCGATTAATGTATTACTAACATTGTTATCGGATTCGGTGTTAGCAGGGGTTTACAGCTTTCTATTTTCAACCATTGCTATCACGTTTTTAGGAGAAATTTTTCCGCAAGCGTATTTTTCTAGAAATGCATTGAAAGTTGCTTCATTTCTTTCTCCTGTCATTCGGTTTTATCAATTTTTATTATTTCCTGTTGCGAAATTAACTTCACTTATTTTAGATGGCTGGCTTGGCCGTGAAGGAATTACCTATTTTCGCGAGAAAGAGTTGAAAGCAATAATCAGTGCTCATATCGAAGCTGAAGAAGCCGAAGTGGTTCATGTGGAAGGCGTTGGCGCACTTAACTTTTTAACGGTTGATGAAATTCACGTTTCCGAAGAAGGCGAGGAGATGGACCCAGACAGTATTATTTCTATGCCGTGCAAATTGGATCTGCCTTCGCTTCCAGAGCAAGGAAGTGAGGAGTTTGATATTTTTATAAAACGAGTTCATAGCTCTGGGCATAAATGGGTGGTGATTGTTGACCAGGAAAATATTCCTAGACTTGTTATCGATGCTGATGGATTCATTCGTTCTGCGTTATTAGATGATCAATCAACCGATCCGTATCAATATTGTCATCGCCCATTAATTATTAGTGATTTAAATACAACTTTGGGTATGGCAATGCAACAGTTAAAGCAAGTCCAAAATACCCATATCCACTCGGATGATGTACTCGATTTTGACTTGATTTTAGTTTGGGCAGGTGATGTGCATAGGGTAATAACCGGCGCTGATATTTTAGGTCGATTACTAAAAGGAATTGGTGCTGATACCTCTTCGCAAAAAGAGTTGATTGAAGCTGTGAAAGAAACCAGTTTGGCCCATTAACTTCTTTCTTTAGGCTACAATAAATGCCAACTAGAATAATAATAGTATAAGGATGGTTTATGCTGAACTCGAATAATGTGGAAGTCAATTCTCTTTGGTTAACTCCAGATAACAGTGTTCATTTGAAGCAAGTCAATCAGTTTGCAGATTGGAAGCAAACAGGCGGTGTTTTATGGCTAGACTTGCAATATAAGTTGTTTAGCGATATTGAACCGTTTTTACAATCAATCAATGTTCACGAATTAGCCATTAAGGATGCCTCTCGATTAAGACATCCTCCTAAAGTTGAAGTATTTGATGATTGGGTTTTCCTGCTTTATCGTGGGGTTGTTTCAACTAATGATGATTTTGAAATCGCACATCAACAAGTTGCGTTTTTCTTTCATGAAAACTGTTTAATTTCGATTCACCCTGAGCCTAAACCTGTGCTGCTTGAGTTTATGAGCTCTTTAGATTCGGCCGGTGCAAAAAAAGGTCCCGCTTTTGTGTTACTCAAACTTTTACATAAAATGTCGAGTATTTATTTAGATCATATTTTTGAACTGGAGTCCCGATTAGATGAATTGGAAGATCTTATCCATACATCCGGTAATGATGAGCATTTGGCTGAACTTACGGGTTATCGCAGTGACTTGCTCCGTTTACGCCGTACTTTTAATTATCACAAGGCTTTAGCACTAGAATTAGAGCAAGATAAATACCTCAAACAATATACCGAACATTTTGAGCATGAAATGTCCGATCTATCAGAGCGATTTGAACGACTTCATTCGTTAATTGAACTTAATTACACGGTTTGTGGCGACTTAATTGAAAGTTATTTGTCGGTCGCTTCTCATCGAATGAACATTACCATGAAAGTATTAACTATTGTCAGCGCCGTGTTTGTTCCTTTAACCTTTATTGCTGGTATTTATGGAATGAACTTTGAAAACATGCCTGAGCTAAAAATTAACAATGCTTACTATGTTGTACTGGGAGTTATGGGTGTTGTGGCAGTTGCTAGCATTGCCTTATTTAAATGGAAAAAATGGTTTTAAAAAAAAGCCCGTTTATATCGGGCTTTAAGTATTAAACCTACTGAACTTACATGTAGTCATCGTCAGTAGGCAAATGCTCATCGACAATTTTTTCAATGTGTTCCGCAACATCTCCAGGCTCGTCAAAATAAGCTATGTGATACATTGCTTCACCTTCTTGTACTAGTGGAATATTTTGTTTACCGATCACCACTCCACTTTTACTGGTTATTACAGTATCTAATACTCCGCCTAAAGGATCACAAATTTCTGCAAGTACTTGGTTTTTTATTACGTGATCCCCCAGCTCTACTTTATTAGCAACAATGCCGCTACTGGTTGCACGTGACCATGCGCTTTTGTCAGCGGTAAATGGCTCAGGCAGTTTTTTTCTTTTTGCTACCTTTTTAGTCATGCCTAAATGTTGCATAATGTTTTTTATGCCCTTAACTCCTACCCGAATTGAAAACTCGTCAAAGCGAAGTGCTTCACCTGCTTCAAATAACAACATTTTTGTTTTCATTTCGAGTGCAGCGGCTCTAAGTGAGCCGTCTCTTAAACTTGAATCTAAAACAACCGGCGCGCCAAAAGCCAAAGCAAGCTCGCGGGTTTCTTGATCAGATAAATCGGCGCGAATTTGCGGCAGATTACTGCGATGAATTGCGCCTGTGTGTAGGTCAATGGCAAAGTCACATTGCGATACAACTTCGGTTAGAAATAAGTTTGCCATACGACCAGCAAGAGAGCCTTTAGCTGAGCCAGGAAAAGAACGGTTTAAGTCGCGCCTGTCAGGCATGTAACGGCTTTGATGCAATACGCCATATACATTCACCATAGGAACAGCAATAAGGGTGCCTTTGCTCAACTTAATATTTTTCGCACTGATCAACCGTCTGATGATCTCAATACCATTGAGTTCATCACCATGAATTGCAGCGCTTACCAGCAAAGTAGGTCCTGGTTTTTTCGAGCGAACAACATGAATTGGAATTGAAAGTTCGGTGTCGGTATAGAGCTTGGCAACAGGTAATTCAATTTGCCGAGTTTGTCCCGGTTTAATCATTTCTCCTGCAATTACTAAGTCGCTCATCGATTAGCCTTTTCCTTTGGTGCGAGTGTGGTTAGGTTTAGCGTTTTTCTCAATAAACTCATAAACCATTCCTGCAATGTTTTTACCGGTTGCGGTTTCTATACCTTCAAGACCAGGCGAAGAGTTTACTTCCATCACAACCGGACCTCGGTTTGATTGCAGAATATCAACACCTGCTACATTGAGTCCCATGACTTTGGCAGCATTAATCGCGGTGGCTCTTTCTTCTTTATTTAATTTAACAATGGTCGCACTACCGCCTCGATGTAAGTTAGAGCGAAACTCTCCCTCTTTGCCTTGGCGTTTCATCGCGGCGACCACTTTATCACCAACCACAAAACAACGAATATCAGCACCGCCGGCTTCTTTAATAAACTCTTGCACTAAAATGTTAGCATCGAGTCCCATAAAGGCTTCAATAATGCTTTCTGCCGCTTTTTGAGTTTCGCCTAATACAACCCCAATTCCTTGAGTCCCCTCTAGTAATTTAATAACAACGGGAGTCCCACCTACGTTTTTAATAATGTCTTGGATATTATTTGACGAATGAGCAAATCCGGTTCTTGGTAGCCCTACACCTTTGCGCGACAGTAATTGCATCGAGCGGAGCTTGTCGCGTGAGCGACTGATGGCAACAGACTCATTTACTGAAAAAGTGCCCATCATTTCAAATTGACGTACGACTGCGGTGCCATAAAAGGTAACAGAAGAGCCGATACGTGGAATAACGGCATCGTATTTTGGAAGTTCTTGTCCTTTGTATCGAACCGTAGGTCGAGATGAAGAAATATCCATATAACAGTGAAGAGTGTTTATGATATCGACTTCATGGCCACGTTCAATGCCCGCTTCTTTTAACCGGCGAGTCGAGTAGAGTTTTGGATTTCTTGATAAAATAGCAATTTTCATTGTTTGCCTCTTCTTGTTCATTGAGCACTATTGACGATATCACTCAATGTTTAGTCACAATTAAACTAGGCAATTTTTAGTTATTGTCGATATTCAGTACTTCGACGATGCTGCAATTGCGACCTTCATTTTTGGCTTTATACAAAGCTTTGTCGGCTTGTTTAAACAAACGATTTGGAAGGCCACTGATAAATTCTTCTAAGAGTTGTGTTGATACGCCCCCAATACTCACCGTAATTTTTAAATTTATTTTTCCATGCAGCATCGGGGTTACTTCGACTTGTTTTCGAATGCGTTCCGCTACTTTAATTGCTCCGGCGTGATTGGTTCCCGGTAATATGATGCTGAACTCTTCTCCGCCATATCGTGCAACAACATCGGTGGCTCTTGGTACAGCTTGCTGTAATATAGCGGATAAATGTTTTAAGCATACGTCACCAACATCGTGCCCGTAATTGTCATTCACCTTTTTAAAATGATCGCAGTCAACTAATAACACACTCAATTGATCATGGTTTCGGGTAGAAAGCAAGCAAAACTCATTGAGCTTTTCATCAAAAAAACGACGGTTATCAAGTTGGGTCAAAGGATCGGTTCGACTCTGTTTAGATAGAATCATCTCGTTATTAAGCGATCGCCAATACTCATTCGATTGCCGCCTAGCAACGTTTAACATATAGGTGATGTAAAACATGAAAAGCGCAACCAAGATCCATTGATGAGTGATAAAAACACAGACTAACAATGCAGGCCCGATAAGCGTTAATAAAAATGTTCTTCGTAAAAAACCATCGGGTGCAAAAGAGTTAGTTCCTCCTGCCGCAATCCCCGCTGAGCTTAGGGTCATGTAAAGGACCAATTCATTAGAATCAAGCAGTAACGAATAAGCGAATAACAAACCCCATACCAAGCTTTGAAGGGCACTTGATAATCTTAACTTTAAAGTCCATTTATTTAGTGTTCCTTCGTTTTCTCGAGTTAGCTCGCTCATAACCCGGTAGCGCCAAAAACCTGTTGCAGCTAATCCAATAAGCCCTGACCAAAATAGCACTTGATATCGCGCAATATCTTCAACGCCTAAATAAACTATCGGCCAAACCATAGGATAAATATAGGTGCCGGGTCGCAGTCGCTCAACCAGATCGCGGGCCGCCCTTAAAGGAGTTTGCTTGTCTATATCTTCTTGCGCGTTCACTACATGAAATCTTTTATTGTTTTGTTCATTCGTTAAAGTTAAGAATAGTACGCTTTACTGTTAATGAAAACCAACGAAGTTAAGTTTAAACTCCTTCATGATTAATTCAGAGCCCACTTATCAATTATCCATGCAAATGCAACCCCTGCATAAAAGTTTTCTTTTTGTTTAACCAAAGGACTGTCTTCAAATACCGCACCATCAACACTTCGGTAACGAACAAAGGCGCCCATCCAAAACTTTTCTTTACGACGAGTCACTCCTAACATCATTTGATAGCCTGCGTCCCCTTCATTCGCAATATAAGCTGGTCGAGACGGTGTGGCAAACTCTGGTTCGACCGAATAATACAGCTGATTAAAACGCTCGCTACCATAAAACTTACTCAGAGTTGAAATAAATCGATACTGCACCTTGTTGAGATGAAATACTTGCTCAAATCTAACATTTGGGGCGAACTCCCAACCGGCATAATCAACGTAGGTAAAGTCGGTTGCCAATCCAAAATGAATCGGAAACTGAAATTTAAATAAGGATTCATCGCTGCGGTGAAAATAGTAGTTGTAAGCGGGTCCGGCTTGAAATAGCCAGTCTAAATCAGCCATACCCTCGCGGGCACGGTTGTCGTCTGCTCGAACCGGCAGACGTCCAGCAAAGCTCATGTCTAAATCCCAATTATCACCTTTGAGGAGATGACGATTGAGGCCTTCTCGATTGAGCGTGACTTTATCTGACTCGTAAACAACATACGGAAAAGGGATGACAAAAAAGTTGTTTTGATCGCTTCCTGCATAATGCGGAGCATCAATCAAAGAAAAACCAACGCCAATTTCCAAAAACTCTTCAGTTTCAGAGTTTGATTGTGTCTCTTCAGTGGCAACCTCTGAAAACAAATGCGTAGAGCCAAAAAATAAACTGACGGTCAATAATGTTTTAAATGTCATTAGGCATACCTAATTTTGTTGATATAGTAAATGTGATTTCCTTTCGGAGTGACAACTTGAACTTCATCATCGACTGACTTTTTAATTAAAGCACGAGCAAGAGGTGAGTCAATACTGATGTAATTTTCTTTTGGATTAATTTCGTCAGATCCAACAATACGATATTCGATGATCGTTCCTTCTTCGTTTTCAAGCTCTACCCAAGCTGAAAAAAAAACTTTTGATTGATCGCTTGGTTTATGTTCAATAACTTGCATTTGTGATGTTCGCTTTTGTAAGTAACGAATTCTACGATCCATTTCTCGAAGTTGTTTTTTTCTATATATGTATTCAGCATTTTCACTACGATCACCTTCGGCTGCGGCGGCAGTGATCGCTTTTGTCACTTCGGGTCTTTGGTTTTTCCACAAGTCCGCCAACTCTTGTCGTAGCTTTTGCGCGCCTTGGGGAGTAATTAAGTTACTTTTGATCATAATTATTGAGCTTAAAAGAGCAATTGAGTAAATTTTTGCGCATCATATATGAGTTCTTTTGCGTAGCAAATATTAAGAAGCGAACTTAACATTCATTTAAACAACATTCTTCTTGAAGATAGTTTATTGCTTCTTGCAGGGCTTCGAAGTTGGCAAAACAATATAGCGTTCGGCTTTCTCGAATTTGTTTAATAAGCCCAACATTCACCATTTTTGAAATATGGTGAGACAGGGTAGAGCCAGGTATATCCAATTCTTGTTGAATATCGCCCACTGGGCTACCAGTATTTCCCGATTTTACCAAGAACTTGAATATCGCAAGTCGAGACGGATGACCTAGCTCGGCCATACGCGCCGCAACTGTAATCAACTTTTTATCGTTTGTGAGCATATCTTATAGCAAATGGATGATTGACATTTCGATGATAATCGAAATATTATATTTCGACAAATCTAGAAATATGGTTTTAACTATTGTTTTGGAGTAAATTATGAATACCTCACTATCTGATGCTATTGAGTTTTTTATTGGTGCCTTTATTGAATTAGCTGTACTTTTTATTGTGATCAGCTTTTTGGTTGAGTTGATCCAGTGGTGGCTGCCCACCGAAAAAGTGCAGCGCATACTATCAGGAAACAAAGGCTATGCGGTAGCGGTCGCTTTGGGGGTTGTTACTCCCTTTTGCAGTTGTTCGACCTTACCTATGACCACTGGATTAATTAGAGCCAATGCACCCTTTGGGCCCATCATGGCGTTTTTACTGACTTCTCCTTTATTAAATCCCTATATTGTTGGTCTGTTTGCAATTTCATTTGGAATAACGATCACCTTGGTTTATGGGTTATCGGTGATCATTTTTGCATTAGGCTCAGGAATGGTGTTAAGTCGTTTTAATTTTGCTCGATTTGTACGCGCGGAGTTGGTATCGGGTTGTGCTAGTTCTGGCTGTTCGAAAGAGACTGAAAAGTCAGCGTTTTCAATTTTATATTTTGCTCAACGAGCCGTTAAACAGTGGCTGCAGTTTTTACCTTATATTATTATTGGCGTATTAGTCGGCGCTGTTATTCATGGATTTATTCCACATCAATGGATAGCTGAACTGCAATTTATTCATCCCTTAATTCTTATTCCTGTATTGGCGGTATTGAGTTTACTGTTATATGTAAGGGCTTCAACTATGGTTCCGATTGCCCTTTCTTTGGTTGGAAAAGGCTTAAGTATGGGCGCGGTGATGTCATTAACCATTGCCGGAGCCGGCGCGAGTTTATCTGAGCTTATAATGATGAAAAAAATGTTTCATTGGCCATTACTTGCGGCGTTTCTTGTGGTGGTATTTTCAACCGCGTGCGTCACCGGTTGGACTTTATTATTACTGGGTTTTTAATGATGATAGCCTCACAAGATTATTTTAACTGGGCGCAAAAGCATGGCGTGGGTTTGCTAAACGAAAGCAAAGAGTTTGCTCCGGTTAGGTTTGCGTTAACGCCTTACGTTGTATCTAGCCAAGATTGGAACTATTTGACAGAAGCATCACAAGCTCTGATGGAGTTGATGCTGATTATCAGAGAAGATCCGAGTTGGTTAATCGAACAGCTTACGCCCATGCTTTCAACCGATACTTTAATCAAAGAGCTGTTGGTATTGCTAAAGGATGCTTCGATTAAACGAATAGCTCGCTCTTTGATACTGGCTCGGTATGATTTCGTGTTAAATACAGATAAAGAGTGGAAATTGATTGAAAGCAATACCATTGCCGCTGGTATGGGGCCTATGTGTGAGCAGGTGGTTTCATTGCAACAAAAAGATCATGATCAGCTAGCACAAAACCCTGCCTTAGAGCAGCAGAGTTTAACGTTATTTACTGCAGCACAGTCGGTAAGAAATGCGAATAATCCATTGATCCTTTTTTTAATTGAAGAGCAAGAAGACAATGTATTTGATCAGAGAATGTTAGCTCAAGCGGTAGAGAGGCGCGGTGCAAAAGTAGCTTTCTCAACGTTTAAGGAGTTGGTACGCATTACTCGCTCTCAACCAGATGAACAAGAACAGTTGGTTTTCAATGATGCAGGAGTGGTTGATCTTATCTATTTTAGAACAGGCTATAACTTGATCGATTATCAGAATGAAAAAGGTGATACTTCAGTCAGGCTAGCGCTTCGAAATAAATTGGAACAGTTTGAATTGGTAGTGTGTCCAAGTATTGCCGATCAATTAGTTTCAAGTAAATGGCTGCAAATGATTTTGAGTGAAAAATCGGTTAAGCAGCTAATGAAGCTTGGACTTGATCAGCAAAAAGCCAAATTTATTTATGACGTTTTAAATGTCGGCTATCAAGTTGCTAGCGATAAGAAGCAAATTGAAGGTGCTTTAAGTTCTGGTAACTGGTTATTAAAGTCACATGGTGAAGGTGGCGGTAATGTTAAGGCTTTCACTGGTGTAAATAAACTTGATGAAGCGATTAAACAAAAACATCTGCTGATGGAACGAATCCAGATTAAACCAAACGACTCAGGAACATCGCTTATTGAAAATGGTGAGCGAGTCTATATTGTCTCAACTACAACTGAAATAGGTATTTTTGTCGATTCCGAACGATTGTCTTTTAACGGGTATTTAGCTCGAACCAAACCTACTGAAGAATTAGAGTGCGGCGTTCATCGAGCGCGAGGAATGATTAATGGAGTTGCCCTTAAAGACGACTAAAAATTTTTGTAACTAAATAACCCTCTCATTATAAAACGATCCGTTTGAAGCAATAGGCGCCGAATAAACGAAAATGCTTTTCAATAATAGAGGAATCATTATGAAAAAATTATCCATAGGTTTGTTTTTTAGCGGGATCTTAACTTTTGCTTTACTCGCAATGATGGCGCTGCTTATCAGTAATTCTGGCGAAGTTCACTCAGGGAAAGACCCGGTCGTCGTTGACTACGGCCCTGTTAAAATAGAACTAAAAGATCCAGAAAGAAAGAATCGAAAGCCTCCTGAACCTCCAAAAAAACAAGAGATTGAACCTATCGATAAAATTCAATCGAGTAACAATAGGTCTGAAAACTTAGTAAAGGTTAAATTTCCAACATTAACCGGAGTCGATGGAAGTGAGTTTAAAGTTCCTTATACCGGTGTATTTATGGATGGTCAAAACGGAGATGCGATGGTTGTATCAATGATTGAGCCTCGCTATCCTCGAGTAGCAGCAGTTAATGGGACTGAAGGGTATGTTTCTTTTCAGTTTGATATTAATGAAGATGGCAGTGTCAGTGATATAAAAGTGGTAGATTCATCGCCTAAAGGTGTTTTTGAGCAGGAAGCTAAACGGGCCATTGCAAAATGGAAGTTTAAAGCGAAAATGGAAAATGGTAGAGCAGTAAAGCAAGGTAATATGCACTACACGCTTGAGTTTAAATTATCGTAGTAAAGATAAAAAAAAGCCGCACTGAGGTGCGGCTAGTTTTTTCTTTTAGGGAGTTAAAACTGAACGGGCTAATCGTCAATTGAAGTGGATTAAGCCACTTCTTGGTCTTGAATGATTTGAGTGATCTCATAACCCTTTGCTAAAAGCATATTGTCTTCTTCGGGGATTTTAATGCAATTGGTATGTGAATTTGACGGAAGTAAAATTTGTCCGCATCCGGCACAACCAGTAATGTGGATCCTTCCTTTGCTGTAAGTACACCATTGATGTTGGTTTGACATACTGACTCCTTGACTGGGCTTAAACATCTCTAACTTGAGTTAAAGTTTAGTCAATAAATAGGGCTTTCATCAAAGGTGTAATACGCTAGTTGTTGTGCGAAATATCTTACAAACTTGTAAGTTTGAGTTTATCAAACTTGCAAAAAGCAAGTTTAAGTTCGAAATAATCTATAAAACTAAACTTTAAGTTCTTTTTCTTGCCAATAGAGCCTTATGGTTTGACTTGGGCTGTTGGGCATCAGGCGGCTTAAAGCCAGTGATCCGAGAGCAAGCAGGGCTCCAATAATGAATACCCATGAAGGTTTAACCAGCCAGATCAATCCAAATGTTGCAGGGATAATCACGGCGGCAATGTGATTAATAGTAAAACTTACCGCTGAAGTTGCGGCCATGTCTTCGGGCGCGGCAATTTTTTGGAAATAAGTTTTTATGGCAATGGCCATTGCAAATAAAAGATGATCAACAATATAGAGGCCTGCCGCTATGTTTTTATCTTCAACAAACGCATAACTTAAAAATACGATGGCTAATCCTGAATACTCAACAAATAATGCGCGTCTTTCACCGACTTTACCAATCCATCTTCCTATGCGTTCCGCAAAGAAAAAGTTGAACAGATGATTCACGGTATAAAGTAAGGCGATTTCACCAACGCCGTAGCCAAATTTTTCTACCATCATAAATCCGGCAAACACCATAAAGATTTGCCTGCGGGCCCCACTCATGAAGGTGAGTGCATAATAGAGCCAGTATTTACGGCGAATAATCAGTTTTTTATGTTGAGTAACCGGGTTCTCAAACCTGGGAAATGCAATAAACATATAGGCAATAAGAACAAGCGCTAAACCAGAGGTGATTACATACATGTGGGTGTAAGAAAGCTCTAACACGGTATCTGCTAGCCATACAAATCCATACACCGATAAAGAACATAAAGAGCCAATTCCAATTAATTTACCCATTTGTTCGGCAGCGGTTTCTTTATCAAGCCATTGCCATTTGAGTGATTGATTCAGTGTTTCAAAATAATGAAAGCCGACTGACATGATAAAGGTCGTAAGATAAAGCCCCATTACAGTTGGAAAAAACGGCGTCGCAAATACGCCAACCGCTAATAGCAACAAGCTAATTAATGCGAATCGCTGCTCATGTAAAAAAGCGAGAATAAATACGGCGGTAAATGCTAAAAAACCGGGAATTTCTCGAATGCTTTGTAAAAAGCCAATTTCTTTACCGGTAAACTGCGCTGAGTCGATGGCAAAATTATTGAGTAACGTCACCCAGCTTGAAAAAGCCAACGGCATAACTATGGCCATTAATATAAGCAGGTTAAAAGGCGATTTACTGAGAGATGGCTTACTAGAGGATGATGTACTTTGAGAGTTAAGCATTGAAACACAGACCACGTATTGCAAAGGCAAATTTTAGCATGAAATTTTAAACTTCTTAGTGCCTATTTAATTTTGGGCTGTAAATACTCTTAAATTTTGTAATGTCATTATTCGTCAGATTTGCACCACAGAATATCCATAATCTCGCCTCACAATAGAGTTCTAATTAATTTAATGGAGATTTTGTGTGGCTATTGCTATTCAATCTAAAACTAAAAAGATGTTGTTGGTATTTTTTATATTCATCGCACTTTCAATCGCTTTATCGGTTGTTTCAAATAAAATCGATGAGCGCTCAAATTACCGTGATATGGCTTTTCAGTCAGTTTCAGAGAGTTGGACAAAAGAACAAACTTTGATGCTTCCGGTATTGGTTATACCTTATGAAGAAACTATAACTGAAAAAGAATGGAATAAATCGAAAGAAGAGTTTGTGCTTAAAGAAACAAAATTAAGGAAAAAGTGGCATGCACCTTTAATTTCATCAAAATTGAACATTGATTTACAGTCACAAATTTTACAGAGAGGTTTGTTTAATGTGCCTGTATACACGGCTCAAATCAGTTTAGCGTCGATCGTAGACGCTGCTTCAATTCAAACTTTGCGACAGAAACCCAATATAAAGCTTATTGGAGGTGCTTTTTTGTCAGTGGTAGTGAGTGATCAGCGAGGACTGGTCGAATTGCCAAAGGTTTTTAATACAGAGTCGAAGCAAAGCCTAAATGTCAAAGCAGGCAGTGGACTCGATCATAGCCCTCTAGGGTTTTCAATTTTGCTTCCACCATTTGACTCTACTCTTAACCTTGATATCCGTATAACGATGAATGGAATGTCGAGTATGCAAATACTGCCAACAGCTAAAGATAATCAAGTTGAAATAAGCAGCCCATGGAATCATCCAAAATTTATCGGCTCTTTTTTACCGCAACAACGCAATATTAATCAAGCTGGTTACCAGGCGAATTGGCAAGTGAGTGAGTTGGCAACCGGAATAGAATCCATGTTTCGAGGTTTTAATTCGCAGTCAATAGAGCAAAGTAAGGCATTGGCTTTTGGTGTTAGACATATTCAACCAGTTGATCACTATGTTAAATCTGATCGCAGTGTTAAGTATGGTTGGCTGATTGTAGCGCTGGTATTTATGGCTATGTGGATTTATGAGTTGCTAGGAAAAGCAAATATGACGTTGTTGCATTATGCGCTGATAGGTGCTGCTTTAGTGATATTTTATGTGTTGCTACTAGGTTTATCTGAGCACTTGTCTTTTTCGCTGTCCTACTTTATTGCGGTAGTAATGAGTAGCTGCATCATTATTTATTATTTATCTAACCGTTCTATTAAAAAGCACTTAGCTTATTTATGGGTTGGATTTTGTGTGTTGTATAGTTTGCTCTATTTTATTATTTCATCGGAAGATTACGCATTGGTGTCAGGAGCCATTTTATTATTCCTGTGTTTATTTGCGCTTATGGCATCGACTAAATCATTAAATCAAAAAGATCAGATGCAAACGGAACTATTTAATCAATAAAATAGGGGGGCTACGCCCCCCAAGCTAGTGATTGGTTTTTTAATTCCCGATAGGAGAGCCCGGTGGCATATCCATTGTTTTTGATTTTATTTGAAGCTGACCACTTTTAAACTGCTCGATAATTTGGGCTTGCCATAAATACACATTTCTGTGGCTTGGGCTTTTGTTGTAATAAGTTTTAAACCATGCATGTAATTCAGTGAGAGTATTAAAAGACTGAGCCCTTACTTCAGGAGAAGCATTATCATTGCCTGCTAAGCTGATCAGCTGCGAAACTAAACTACTAATCTGGCGCATTTGAATAGCCTGCAGTCGTTCAGTTAAATCATTTTTTATTAATTGATCCGTTAACGTTTTAAAAATCTCATTGAGTCCCATTTGTTGATTGTTCTTTGCGTGTTGCCAATACACTCTTGCTAAGCGTTCGGGATGTAACAAAATGGATAAAACGTGTTGAGTAGACGCTTCAGCAAGAGATAATGGATCAAACGCTTTTCCGGTATAACCTTGGGTACTTTCTCTGCTTTTTGCATAACCGTAGGCTTTTGGTGGAATTAAATTTTCAATAGATTCCGGGAGCATCAATTCACTTGGTTGGATTGATTTTAATAAAACAGCGAGAGCTGCTTTTTGCTCTGCTACGGTTACTGAGTTGATAGAAAAATGAGTGCCTTTATCTTTCATCGCATAATTAAAATGAATACCTCCAATGAGTTTTCCAACTGCCTCTTGCTGATAACGATGGTAAAAGTATACCGGTACTAATGCTTCTTCTAAATCGGAATAGGGGGCACCATCGGGGATCACATTATGATTAAAACGAGTTAAAGCGACCTGTCGAAGCTTTAATAAGCGGTCTAACTCTTCCGAAGCATTGACACCGTTATCCCATAAGTGAGAAGTCGGATGAAAATCGGCAATTGAGCGAGAGTCTGGATCAGAAATAAACTGAAACCCCAACAGTTCATTTTGACTCAATATTCCTTTTAAGACCTTTTCTTCATTTAAATGTGAAAAGTCGCCATAGCCATATAGTATGACTTGTTTATCCCACTCGCCGATGTTTTCTGCGTAAGCATTGTTGAAGGAGATATTTTGTTGTCCATCCAGATGAATGTAAGGATGAGGATAGTCCATAACCGATGCGCGGTTTTTGCCACTTGCCGCAAAATTGTGTGCAATGCCAAGGGTATGACCAATTTCATGAGCAGATAGCTGTTTAATTCGGGCAAGCGCCATCGACTTTTGTTGCTCAATATTCACCTCTCCTTCACCAAAGGGGGCCGACATACCGGTCGCAATTAAAAAGTCTTGGCGGACTCTTAAAGAACCTAAAGTGACATGTCCTTTGATTATTTCTCCAGTTCGAGGATCTATCACTGACGAGCCATAAGACCAGCCTCGAGTTGAACGATGGACCCATTGAATAACGTTGTAACGAACATCCATAGGATCGGCATTATCTGGTAGCACTTTTACTTGAAATGCGTTTTCGTATCCTGCCGCTTCAAATGCTTGATTCCACCAATGCGCGCCTTCTAATAATGCACTGCGAACGGGCTCAGGTATACCGGGGTCTAAATAATAAATGATGGGTTTAACTGCGGCGCTTTTTGCGGCTGTTGGTTCAACTTTGGCTAATCGATGCCGAGGGATCCAGCGCTGAGTTATGGACTGCTCAAACGGGGTAGCATAATCCATAAATTCGAATGACCAAAAACCACTTCTAGGATCAAACTTTCTAGGTTTGTATTTATTATCCGGTAGCTTAATAAAGGAATGATGAATGCGAACACTGACACTCGATGCATCGGGCGCCACGCTTTTTATATGGTCTCCATCGGCTTTTCCGGTAAAAGTAATAAATGCTTCAAACTCACTGTTTAAAGGAAACGCCTTAGTTCGATTTAAATTGAGGGCTGAACGCGAAGCATCAACTTTATAATTTCCTTGCTGCTTCATAGCCAATCTATCTGCAACACCATGAGCATCTTGTAATAAAAATGGGGTAGCGTTAACAATAGCGTTACGTTTGTCTTGAGCAACTACTTCAAACCCCCAAATAATCGAATTTGCAAATGCTTCTTCAATCGCTTCTTTTTCTTTCTTATTGTCGGTGTTGGCTCTGAAATAGGTGTTAAGTTGACGCAGCAACACTTTGTTGCCGATCCGCTCAAACTGAACTAAGCGAGTGTTTGATAGCTGACCTCTATCAAGTCCAATATCATTGGAGCCTAAACCTTGTGGCAAACTGGTCTGATAGATAAAAGGTTGATTAAACTTATCAATTTTCCAATACACTTCGGCATTTTCATTAGTATAAAAATCAACAAAACCGGCGAACGCCTTCATACCTTTTGTGTATTCTGTTGGCGTGCTTGCTAGCACCGAGCAAGTCCAAAATAAAAATAATATTGAGACTTTTTTCATGGATCTTATCCTTTATTGATTAGGCTCTTCGGGAATGATGGTGGCTTGCCATGCAACTACTTGCCAGCGGTTATCTCTTTTAATCAGTGTGCCCGTATTATAGTAAGTTTTCTCGGCTTCGTTTTTATCGCCGCTGTACATCATTAGCTTAAAGGTCAAAACAGCCATGTGATCATAAGGAGTGATATGGATATCTTCTGCTGAATATCTAGGTTGGGCTTCATCTGAATCTTGCTTCTCTGGACTAGAATCAAATCTTTTCATAATGGTAGATTTTCCAAATCGCTTCCCTGATGAGCTGGTATAAACCAAATCTTCTGCCCAGAAGTTATTATGAACCTCTTTATCATTGACTCCAGCTAAAAAGCTATTAAGTAATGATGTAATTTCCCGTGTGGTGTCAGCTAGAAGCGGAACGGATATCAAGTAGCAAAGGCAAAGAGCAAGAATAGGCTTAAGTTTCATATGGAACTCCCTATTGTTTTTGACATCCTAATCCCTGGGGCAAAGCTTCGCAACTTTATTGCGATTTTGAGTGTTAACCAGCTTAGAATGAGAGATGAAATAACAATGGAATTCTGGCTAATCCAAGTTAGGAAAAGGAGAGGTGAGGGTTAGAGATTTATTGTTTGTTTTAATAGACTAATTCTTTCATTTCGTCTTACGACCGAGAAGTGGAAAAAGAACACAAAGTTACCTTTAGCATCTCGATTTTTCTGTCATAGTGAGTCACGAAGCGACAATTTTATTTTCAATTCTTTTCATTTCGCACATATGATGATGCGGAATCCAGTTTTTGAATTTTAAAGTCAAAGGCGGTTTCGCATCGCTAACGCGGCGATAAACATGGATGTTTGGAGTCCAGTTTTTGCAGGAGCAAAAAACTGCCTTGCAAATACCTTTTTGCAATAGCGCAAAAAGGAACCAACAACTTTATTCCCGAGGAATTTGTCGGGTATTTTTGTGGCCTGCAAAAACGCATTCGCTTAAAAGCGAAATTAAGATCTTTAGAATGAAGTTGAAGTTCGGTTTTTGAATAGTATTAAAAACTCAAAGCGTCCGCTTATTGTCTAAATCCACAAGAAAGCAAAAGTCTAAATATAAAAAAGCCCACCGAAGTGGGCTTTAATGCTTATATCAAATATCAACCATCGCCCAAGCTTAATAAAGTTGCGTTACCGCCAATAGCTGAGGTGTTGTTGGTTCGGGTACGCTCAGTTGCAAAACGGTGCAGGTAACGTGGGCCACCGGCTTTAGGGCCAGTACCAGATAGTCCTTGTCCACCAAAGGGTTGTACTCCAACAACGGCACCAATCATATTTCGATTGATGTATACATTGCCTACTTTGACTCGTTGATCGATGTATTTGGCGGTGGTTTCATTGCGTGAATGAATGCCTAAGGTTAAACCATAACCGTATTGATTAATGCTGTTAATTACATCATCAAGTTCTTTCGATTTGTAAGTAATAACGTGCAAAATCGGGCCGAACCATTCTTGGCTTAAGTCATGAATGCTGTTGATTTTAAACGCCGCAGGTGCAACAAAATGGCCGTTGAGTCCATCAGGAACATTCGCTTCGGCAATGAGTTTTCCTGCTGCTTTCATATCACTGATATGACCTTCAAGTTCAGCTTTTGCTGCGCCATCAATCACTGGGCCAATATCAGTTTTAAGCAGCATTGGGTTTCCCAAAACCAACTCTTGCATTGCCCCATCTAAAATTTCTAATACACGCGGAGCAATCTCTTCTTGTAAGTAAAGTACGCGCAATGCTGAACAGCGTTGTCCGGCTGAGGTAAACGCAGAATGGATGACGTCTGCAACAATTTGCTCAGGTAATGCTGATGAGTCAACAATCATTGCATTTTGACCGCCAGTTTCAGCAATTAACGGAGAAATCGGGCTGTTGACCCGTGAAGCTAAGGCTTGATTAATTCCAACTGCGGTGTTGGTTGAGCCAGTAAAGGCCACTCCGGCTATGCGTGGATCGGTTGATAGTAACTGACCAATTACCGAACCTTTACCAGGTATAAAGTGTAATACGTTAGTTGGAATTCCCGCTTCGTGCATCAATTGAATAGTTCTGTGCGCGATTAAAGTGGTTTGCCCCGCTGGTTTACATACAACGCTATTTCCAGCCGCTAAAGCGGCCGCTACTTGACCTATGAAAATAGCAAGAGGGAAATTCCAAGGGCTGATACAAGCGAACACGCCGCGACCTTGTAAATAAATTTCATTGCTTTCACCGGTAGGTCCTGGCAATACTGTTGCAGCTCCAAAATCTTCACGAGCTTTCATGGCGTAGTAACGACAAAAATCAACCGCTTCTCGTATTTCATCAATACCATCTTGCAAGGTTTTACCGGCTTCTAAGCTACATAAGGCAATCAGTTCATGCGTATTGGCTTCAAGCAAGTCTGCGGTTTTATCAAGAAGTGCTGCGCGATATTCCGCTCCTTTGCGATTCCATTTTGGTTGGGCAGTGTAAGCGATTTCAATCGCTTTTTCGGCATCTTGCTTCGATGCGTTGATGCTTGAACCCACGGTTTTGCTTAAATCAAATGGGCACACAACCGATGCTTTTTCACCTTCGATTTTTTTGCCATCGATGATAGGTGTGGCATCCCATTGACGATTAATAAATAGCTCTACATTTTTAATAAATGGATCAGCTTGACTTTCAATATGCAAGTTAGTGCCTCTTGAGTTAGTTCTTCCTGTTCCGTATAGGGCAGGAGGTAAAGGAATTCTATCGTTCGCTAAACTCGCGTAACGACGTAAACTGGTGCATGGGTGGGTTACTAAATCTGAAATAGGGGTGTCTTCATCGACTAGTCGGTGAACGAAAGATGTGTTTGCTCCATTTTCGAGTAAACGGCGAACTAAGTAAGGAAGAAGATCCTTGTGTTCTCCCACAGGTGCATAAATTCGTACTTGAAGACCCGCGTGTTGTTTTAAAACTAAATCGTAAAGTTGCTCACCCATTCCGTGTAATCGCTGGAACTCGAAGTCGCGACGATCGCCAGCCCAGTGCAAAATGTTCATAACAGTTTGTGCATTGTGGGTAGCAAACTGCGGGAAAAAGCTACCTTGAGTACTTAAAATGTAACGAGCACATGCAAGGTAAGAAACATCAGTTGCGGCTTTACGCGTATAAACAGGGTAAGCATCGAGCCCAGCCTGTTGAGTCCATTTGATTTCTGAATCCCAATAAGCGCCTTTTACTAAACGCAGCGGAATTTTCCGACCCACTTGTTGAGATAAAGCATTCAACCAACAAAGCACTGGAAGCGCTCGCTTTGAGTAAGCTTGGACAACTAATCCAAAACCTTCCCAGTTTTGACAAACGTCGGAACGATAAATTTTTTCAAACAATTCAAGGCTTAGCTCCAAACGATCCATTTCTTCGGCATCTATGGTTATAGCAACACCGAGTGATTTTGCTTGCTCAGCTAAAGCAGAAACCGAGTTAAACATTTCTGACATAACCCGATCTTTTTGACCGTGTTCATACCGTGGATGCAATGCGCTTAACTTGATGGAAATTGACGGCGGCTGAACTTTATTGGATTTAGGTGCTTTGCCGATTGCGTTGATGGCCGCTGAATAGGCATCGAAATAGCGTTTGGCATCTGCCATAGTAAAAGCCGCTTCACCCAGCATGTCGAAAGAATGGGTGTAGCCTTTATCGTTCGATTTAGCGCCGCGTTTTAGTGCTTCTTCAATTGAGCGGCCTAAAACAAATTGCTTACCCATCAGCTTCATTGCTTGGTTCATAGCTTGACGAATAACCGGCTCTCCGCATTTGTTAATCAATGATTTGAGCATATTGCTCGGTTGATCTTCATTGATGGGATCTTTTTTGAAGCTAACGATTCCGCCAGTAAGCATTAAGCCCCAAGTGGCACTGTTAACTAGCCAAGATTCACTTTGGCCTAAGTGTTGTTTCCACTCAGCGGCTTCAATTTTGTCTTTGATCAGTCTATTAGCGACATCCGCATCAGGAATACGTAAAAGCGCTTCGGCTAAACACATTAAAATAACGCCTTCTTTAGTTGAAAGGCTGTACTGCTGCAGGAATGCTTCAATGCCGTCTTTAGCGTCGTGAACTTTACGAACTTCCGCTACCAAATTTGAAGCTTTGTCGGTAATGTGTTGAATGTTTTCGTCGGTAGGACTGGCAACGTCAAGAAGCTGTTCTAAATAACTCGCTTCATCAATGATGTAATTGTTGCTGATAGCTTGCCATAAGGCCGATAGGTCGGTGTTGGGTTGAGTCAGCACCTTGCGAGCGTCAAACATGTCACCAGTCTCCTGATTTACTCTATTTCTATCTATTAATATGAATAGGTCGATAGAAAATGATGTGAATGTAAGGGTTATATTAAGGCCGCGTATTATCTTTGAATTCACTGCAAAAAGCGAGAGAGATTCATCGTACCTCTGTGGGTATAAGTGGTAGTTATAAGCCGGGCGGATAAAAAGAAAAAGCCCCGATTTTCGAGGCTTTTTAGTGAATTTGAATGTGAGTTATTTTTTTTCCGGTTCGGCTTCATCGGAAGGCTCTTCATCTTGCACCTTGCCATTGCGGGTATAGTAGTTTTCGCCCATTGATTTCCACATTTTTAAATTTTGCTCGGCTATGTTTTGCATTATGGTCATTGGGTTAGCGCCAAGGAAGGTATTAAGTGGGCTTTTAAATCCAGCCTGTTGTTCCATAAACAACTTCATTGAGTGTTCTAAGAAGCGGCTCATCATAGCTTGCATAGAGTCACCGTAAAAGCGAATCACGTTTTGTAGTATTTCGGCAGTGAAAATAGGATTTTCTTTGTCTTCTTGCTCAGAAATAATTTGCAGCAATGTTGCTCGAGTTAAATCATCTCCTGATTTGGCATCAACCACTTTAAGTGGTGTGTAACTTAGGACCAACTCTTTGACATCGTTGAGCGTAATGTAGCTGCTTATGGCAGTGTCGTAAAGCCGTCGGTTGGGGTATTTTTTGATGATGCGTATGTCAGACATATTGCTATCCCATGGTCTTGATTATTGTTGTTATTTATTTTGATTCGCTTTTTATATGGCCTCTGTTTAGCACTTATTTTGAGCGATATTTGAACGAGTGTATCAGGATATGGTGTATTGCACCATAGATGAATGGTTCGATCTTGGATCTCTTTGTGCAGCTTAAAAAATCGAAGACTAAAGGTGTGCAAAAGTGTAGATGCTCCCTAAAAAGATCTTTAGGGAGCTAGGTTTCGATTATTGCTTTCGATTGGTAATTAAGTTTTCTACCACCGAAGGATCGGCCAAGGTAGAGGTATCGCCTAAGCTGTCGACTTCATTCGCTGCAATCTTGCGTAATATTCGACGCATAATTTTACCTGAACGAGTTTTAGGTAAAGCTGGCGCCCATTGGATCACTTCTGGCTTAGCTATCGCACCTATTTCTTCAGCCACTAATGCAACCAATGCTTGGCGCAGCTCTTCTGTCGGTTCAATGCCCGCCATAGGGGTCACATAAGCGTACACACCTTGACCTTTAATATCGTGTGGGAACCCGACTACCGCGGCCTCGGAAATATCAGGATGGAGGACTAAAGCGCTTTCAATTTCGGCAGTACCAAGTCTATGCCCTGAAACATTCAATACATCGTCCATTCGCCCGGTTATCCAATAATAGCCATCTTCATCGCGGCGAGCGCCATCGCCAGTGAAGTAATAACCTGAATATTGCGCAAAATAGGTATCGAAAAAGCGTTGATGATCACCGTATACCGTACGCATTTGGCCTGGCCAAGAATCAGTTATAACCAATGCTCCTTCGGCCGCGCCTTCAAGCTCTTTGCCTTCATTGTTCAAAATGGCTGGCTTAATTCCAAAAAATGGACGTGTTGCCGAGCCTGGTTTTAGCTCGGTTGCCCCAGGTAATGGCGTTAGTAATATGCCGCCGGTTTCGGTTTGCCACCAAGTATCGACAATTGGACAACGGGCATCGCCTACGGTGTGATAGTACCACTCCCATGCTTCTGGATTGATGGGTTCACCCACCGTTCCGAGAAGACGCAAACTTGAACGATTGGCTCGGGTGACAAACTCATTCCCTTGGCCCATCAGCGCCCTAATGGCCGTGGGCGCTGTGTAAAAGGTGTTGACTTGGTGTTTATCCACCACTTGCCAAAACCGACCAGCATCTGGATAGGTTGGGATGCCTTCAAATACTAAAGTGGTTGCGCCATTGGCCAATGGTCCATAAAAAATATAAGAATGACCGGTGATCCAACCGGCGTCAGCGGTGCACCAATAAATGTCACCCTCTTTGTAATCGAACACATATTTATGAGTGATGGCGGCATACAGTAGATAACCACCACAAGTGTGCAATACCCCTTTGGGTTTGCCGGTTGAACCGGACGTGTAAAGAATGAACAGTGGATCTTCAGCATCCATGACTTCGGCTTCACATTGATCGGACTGATTTGCAACGGCTGCGGCATAATCAATATCGCGAGACTCGATCCATTCTGTCGGTTTATTAAGGTATTTCACCACAATTACGGAATCCACATTTGGGCAATCGGTTAATGCTTTGTCGGTATTGGCTTTTAATGGCACTTCTTTGCCGCCTCTCAATCCGAAATCAGCGGTGACGACTACTTTACAGTCTGAATCAAGTATTCGATTTTTGAGCGCCTCTGGAGAGAAACCACCAAATACAACGGAGTGAACGGCGCCAATTCGAGCACAAGCCAACATGGCGTAACCCACTTCTGGGATCATCGGCATATAAATACAAACTCGATCACCTTTTTTAACACCTCGTGACTTCAGTAAATTAGCAAAGCGGCACACTGCTTGATGCAATGCTTTATAGGATATGTGGGCACTTACATTAGGATCGTCGCCTTCCCAAATCAGCGCGGTTTGATCGCCTCGAGTTGCAAGGTGGCGATCGATACAATTTTCGCTAACGTTCAGCGTGGCCCCTTCAAACCACTTTATCGATGCCGTTTTATAATCGACCTGCTTAACTGTCTTCCATTTACTTTTCCAACTGATGAACTCTTCTGCTTGTTCAGCCCAAAATTTTTCTGGGTTCTCTATCGACTCTCGATACTTCGCAAGATAGCCTTGGTTGTCGAGTAGGGTATAGGGCTTATAAGCTTGGTTAACCGGGTAACGCTTAATGTCTGACATTTTTTTCTCCTAGCAATAATGTTCCGTTAAGTAACCTGAACTCGGGTTAAGTAGGGTAACTGTTTTCATGGTTTGCCTTTATCGCACTACCTTAAATGATCTTTGTACTCAGTTGAAGCATAAACCACTTTGAGCTGTAAACTTAAGCCGCGGTTAATTTATCACCAAATCAATATTCAGATTTTGTTGTTAATCAAAATATAGCTATAATGCGGCTGCAAATTTATTAATTACACCTATTTTGGGGTTTTGAGGACTGTCTAATGACCGAACTAAAAAGAAATATTGGGGTTGTTATTGTTACCGCAATTTGCGCGATGGCAACGGCCTTTGCTGCAGAAAACAAAGAAGAAAAGAGTCAAGGCTACCTAGATGCACAGGCCAAGTTGGTTTTTAGTGCAGAAAATGTTGCAAAGAGAACAGCTCCTGTTGGCTCTGTTTATGTAGAAGGCGATGATGTTCCGGTAGCGGAGGCTCCTGCTGCGCCTGTTAGTGACGGTCCAAGAACTGGTGCTGATGTTTATGCAGCAGCTTGTGCGGCTTGTCACGGTGCTGGAGTCGGTGGTGCGCCTGCGTATGGTGCTGCAGACTGGACAACTCGAAATGCATTAGGCTTAGAAACTTTGTTGCAATCGGTGGTAAACGGTAAAGGTATTATGCCAGCAAAAGGTGGCTGCGCGAACTGTTCCGATGATGAGCTAACGGCTGCAGTTGAGCATTTAATGGCCAGTGCACCTTAATAATCTGGTTTAGAAAGTAAAAAAGCGCCTTCAGGCGCTTTTTTCTTTAAGGGTTAATAGAAAGCTTGTTTAGTTTCCTTCAACACCACTTTGGACGTGGTTGTCGGGACTCATTGATGACCAAACAGTAAACCAACGGATAAACTCTTCTAATGGTTTTGGTTTGCTAATTAAATATCCTTGGTAGCCATCGATACCTATTTTTTCTAGTGTTTGTAAGTCACTTTCATCTTCTACCCCTTCAGCTATGAGCGGAATATTTAAGGCCTGAGTGATTGCAAAGGTCGAGCGGCAAATAATTTCCAAGACGGGATCATTAGCAACTCCTGTTATCATTTGCATGTCGAGCTTTACTTCATCTAAGGGCAGTTTTTTTAGTTGGCTTATATTGGTAAAGCCTGAACCGAAATCATCAAGAGATAAAGAGACGCCTAATATTTTGAGTCGATTTAAATTCTTCAACTGGTTAGGCGTGTATAGTGCTTGTTGTTCGGTAATTTCTAACAATAAAAGCTCTGGAGGATAGCCGAATTGGTCGAGCGAATCTTTAATTGTGTCGTAAATCGCATTGTCTTCGAGTTGCTTTGGAAAAATATTAATACTTAACGGACAGTCAACCTTATGCGTAATTAAAAAGTTTAAATAAGGTTCGAGGGTTGCCTTGAGTAAACTTTCAAAAAACAAGGAGTAAAGACCAAATTTACTGACCACCGGTAAAAAACGCTCAGGTAACAGTTTGCTGTGATCATCAAGTTCAAGACGAGCCAATAATTCAACTCCTAGAAGTGAACTAAAGTCCTTGCCGATTTTTGGTTGAAAGTAAGGTATCAGTTGATTGTTTTTTAAAGCCTCTAGCAACTCTTGCTTTTTAATGACCGGAGCGGAAGGTAATTGCTTGTCTCTTAAGTAATGAATTCGCTTGACCAAAAATGCAAGCAAATCCGTTTTTATTGGTTTTTGGCAAACTCCAAGTAACTTAAGCTTGGTGGTTTTGACCACATCTTCCGCAAAATCGACAATTTTGGAGTCAAGCCCCGAGAAAATGATGATACCGCCTTGATAATCGAGCTTATCGAGTCGATGAATGAGTTCGAGCCCATCTAAGTTTGGCATATGCAAGTCGATAAATAACGCCTTGAAATGCTTAGGGTTAGAGGTAATCAGCTTTAGCGCGTCGATAGGATCGTGGCACAATAATACGTCTTCTAGCCCGAGCTTTTTGAGCAGTGCCGCTAGAGTGATCGATATTGTTCTGTCATCATCGATAACAAGTATTGGGGTAGACATATAAGTCCTTTAGTCCACACTGATAAGTCAGTGTAATCGAATCGAATCGGTAAATCCATAAGGAGATTGGTGGTTTTTTGTCCTAAAAAAGTCTCTTTAAAAGCTTTTAGACTTTAATCAATGAGTAATAAGACTAAAGGACAGCTAATTAAAGTTAAAACTTAGCTAGAGTTTTGCTTACTGTCATCAATTTTCAGCCAAAGTTAAGGTTTAGGTTGGAAAACTCTTAGTATTTATCAGAACTCGCATTGTTCATTTAGGTCTACAGGATAAACTGACTGTAACTAAGTGAAAATAGTTAGCTTTTTGTTGATATAATTAAACTTCAAATTTGAAGTTAATCAAAGTTTGGATTGAAAAATGAGTCTGTGGAAAACAGTATTTGATGTAGAGCTCAATACTCAGCATAAATTGAGGATTGGTGCATTAGAATGTTGGTTTACGATAAAAGAAAACGAATGGCACTTCGAGTATTTTCATAATGCTTATAATGAATCAGACAGTGAAAAGCCGATTAAATTTACTCAGCCTAAAAAACGCCCGAGCAATCCAGGTGAAGTACTTAGGTTTATTCAATCGACCCCAATCAAGACCTTAAGGATAAAACCAAGAATGCCTGATCGGTCAATTGTGACAAAACCGAGCTCGCCAATTAGTTTGCCACCGTCACAGTCGGTAACTTTGTATTTAAGTACGCCATTGTGGATTGGCGTGTATGCGGAGAATCAAGAAACACCTTTAGTAGAATTACCTTCAATTAAATTGAGTGATACTTGGTTTGGTCCAAAGCCACATATAGGTGAGTTATGTTACGCTTCTAACTTTAGTGGAAGAATGAATTGGAGTAACTTACCAAAAAGAGAAAGTCGTATTATCACGCCGATTGTGATTGAAAATAGCAGCAAAGAAACCTTAAAACTCGAAAAGATTTCAATTCCCAGCGCACACTTGGACGTTTTTATTTCGGCCAATGGCATGCTTTGTACTCAGACCTTGAGACTAAAGAAAGGAAAGGACCATAAAGTATCTGAAGTAACCATGGACAAAACATTGATCCCTGAATTTCATGGAGCAGAGTTGATTTCCAAAGCGAGTGAGTCCGATCATTCATCAATATTTAATAAAACACTTGATATGTTTTTTCATTAGGATTGGATATGCCTTATTCAGATTATGTTCTAGCGTCATTACTTGTCATAGTCGGTGTTTTGATAGGCAGAATACTATCAAAACAAGTGGTACGATATTTAGTTGAAAAGTATACAGTAAAAAACAGTATGATTTTTCAGCGAGGTATCTTTTATACCATTATTCTAATTTTTGTAGTGATAGCTCTTAATTTAATTGGTGTGGATATTGGCGTTATTTTAGGAGCTGCTGGAATATTTACGGTTGCCCTTGGTTTTGCTTCACAAACCTCAATGTCAAATGTGATCAGCGGCATGTTTCTGGTAGGTGAAAATGCCTTTAGCGTAGGCGATTTGATTCAAGTTGGCCAAACAACGGGAGAAGTAATCAGTATTGATTGGATTTCGGTAAAGTTACGCACACTGGATAACCGCTATGTCAGAATTCCAAATGAACTTCTGATCAAAACAGAAGTTATCAATATTAATCGCTTTAAAATAAGACGTTATGATTTAAATTTTTCTGTGACCACAGATACTGATTTGGATTTGCTTCGAAAGTCGTTGCTTGAATTAGCTACTAATGATGTTCAATGTTTAATTGAACCAGAACCTATGGTGGTTTACGAAGGGTTTACGTCATCTGGAATTAATTTGCGATTTTCGGTATGGACTAAAACGGATAACTTTGTCAAATTCAGAAGTCAGTTTACTGAGGCAACAAAAAAACTATTGGATTCAATTGAAATTGCTATTTCTTTTCCTCATGTTAGCGTGGTGGGCACTAAAACAGAAAAAGCTCTTGTAGCCAGTGCTCATGAAGTGTTGACAAGTCAAACTCAAAATATGCAATCGAATAAAGAGAAATCATAACTTGTTATATAGATTCTCTTTATTTAATGCTCGCACTTTTTTATTCGTTTGTGCTCTAGTGTTTTGTAGTATCACTACGCTAGCGGAAGAAAAAATCATAACTGGAACTCCATTGATTATTGAGGGAGTATCGGATGAGCTTAAAGAAAATATTCAGCTTATCTTGGAAATGAATGATGGACGAGTACCGTTCTCGATTTTAGGATTTCCTCGCTCTAACGAATACATTAAACGCGCCATTGTCAACTCGTTACAGTCATTTGGTTTTTATGAGGCAAATATTGAACTCAATGGCGATCACAATGGATGGATCGCAAAGATTGATTTGGGCAGTCCTATTTTGTGGCAAGAGCCTAAAATCGAGATTGATGGAAATTCTGAGATTGTCGGTTTACTTAAGCAAGAGTTAAATCTAGTTATTCCTAATGTTGGCTCAAGAGTAAATCATAAAGAATACGAACAAATCAAATCGAGCTTTATTCAATCTATATTTGCTAAAGGATATTTAGATGCGCGATTCGTAAAAAGTAGCTTATTGATTGATCTTGAGCAGTCATTGGGCAAAATTGATTGGCACCTAGATGTTGGTGAAATATATACACTTAATAGTGTGAACTTTGAGGGTAGTTCTTTATCTCGGGAGTTTCTATGGCGTTACGTGTTTCTTGAAGAAAATACTCCATACTCGCAATCACTAGTTTTTAAAACTCAACAATCATTAAATCGTTCTGGCTACTTTAAGTCGGTTAATATTGAGCAGCAAGTGAATAGCAATGATCAACTTGTCGACTTAGTCATTCAGCTGGACGAAAATGAAAAATACGAATTTAGAACGTCTGTCGGTTATGGAACCGATTCAGGGACAAAGCTTGGCTTCGGTTGGAGCGATCAACGAGTCAACGATTTTGGTCATAATTATCTGGCAACATTAGATTTAAGTAAAATAGAACAAAGCACCGCTTTTCAATACACCATGCCATTAGACGGTCAAAAAAACGAATGGATTAATCGTTTTTCTTATCGAATAAGGGACGATGATGTAGCACGGAGTGATCTTACTAGTTTTGAATCTAGAGTGATCAGACAACATAACTTGTTATGGAGCTCTCAGTTTGCGGTCACTGTTGCAACAGAGTCGATAGCTAAAAACGAAGCGATTGAGAGTTATTTGGAATACCTAGTGCCGAGTTGGCAGATCAGTTATTACAGTGTGGATGATCCTTTCACTGCACAAAATGGTTGGCGTTGGCAGAGTAGAATTCGAGTTGGACTGCCCGAACTTAGCGATCCCAGTTTAAAATTTTTCCAATGGGAGCAGCGAATCAAATCCATTTGGCAAATCAGTGATAGATGGCGAGCGCTATACCGAGGCCACTTAACACTCACGGATATGAATACGGATGACTTTGTTTCTAATATGCCCATTTCCTATCGTAATTTTGCTGGTGGCGATGTTTCTGTTAGAGGTTATCGCTATCAAACCATTTCGCCGGTAGATAGTGAAGGCAACCTAATTGGTGGTAAGCATTTAACTACACACAGTTTAGAATTTGACTGGCAGTTTATTGACAATTGGCGATGGGCTCTTTTTACTGATGCTGGCGATGCCTTTAACGATAAAAGTCAGTTCGAATTGAAAAACTCAGTCGGCACAGGAGTCAGATGGGTTACTCCGGTCGGTTCTATTCGAATTGATTACGCTAAAGCACTTGATGAGCAAAAAGAGTGGCGCTTTCACATTTCTATTGGCCCGGATTTATAGGTGACGTATGAATCAATCACCGATGGAGCCAAAACAACAAAAACATCGTTTCAAGGCCAATAAAAAGGGACTCCTTAAACGTTTTCTAACGGCGTTGCTAATTACTTTATTCGTATTTTTAAGTATTTTTAGTTGGACCTATTTCTCTGATAGCGGAACTCAGTTTGCTTTTGAGCGAGCTAAACTATTTTTTCCAGATGAGCTTGAAGTCGAAGGAGTTAAAGGTAATTTATTTCAAGGAATAAAAGTGAATAAGGTTGCTTGGAACGACTCAAGCGTACAAGTTACGGCTCAAAGTGTGTTGATTGAGTGTCCATTTCAAGAATGGTTAACAGGTTGGTTGCGTTGTGACAGCATTGAAGCAGACTCAGTGAGTGTGACATTAATAGAAACGCCGAATACAAGTTCTTTGAGCTCAGCGGACTTTCTAACGAATCATGAAATGAAAAAAACGCCTATTGTTTTACCTCCATTGCCTGAGTTTGAGTTAGGAATTAATGCGCTAGTAGATAAACTTGTTATTAGGCAATTTTTGTTATTACAAAAGTCCAGCAGTAATCATGCTCAAGAAGGTAGAGATAAATTAACTACACTTGTTGATATTACCGATATCAAAGCCATTCAAGTTGGATGGAAGCAAGAGCAAGCATCGGTCAAAGAGCTAACTTTTAATTACTTAGAGCATGATATTGTTTTTTCTGGCATGGCAGCGCCGATCAATCATTGGAAACATCAGTTTCAATTGCGAATGAAGGGTGCTCACATTGATGCTAAAGCCAATTCAAAAGGCACTATAAAGAATGCAAAATTAAATATTGAATCTAATAAAACTATAAAAGGCTTTGTTAAAGCGGATTGGTCGTGGATTGATAATTTGAATATTAACAATGGCTTTATTCAATTCCATAAACAAACAATAGATATTGATCAAGAAGTTATTGAGGTTGCAGAGTCAAAAGCTGCCTTTTCATTGCTTTGGCCGACGCTGCAATTGGATTATCAAGGAAATATTCAGTATCAAGATATTGATAAGCTCACTACGGAGGTCTCCCTATATAGTGCGAATGTTATTGCATGGCAGTCTGATACTAAGGCAAGAATCAAATCAAATGGAGTCATTGATAGAGCTGGCTTTGATCAATGGTTGCTTCAACTTTTAGACGTTCTCGAATCAAAAGCGTTAGATTCTGATTTAAAGAAGGATAAGTCTTCCGATATTTATCTCGTCGATATTGATGCTGAACTTAGCATTAAAGATGGTGAGCTTAACTTAAAAACTGATAAATTTATCTTTGATTCAATAAACGGCAATATAACAGCCAAAGCCAATTACTCTGGCACAGAGATAACTTCTTTTAATGCGCAGTATCAAGTAGAGGTGTCTGACTACAATCTTTATTCAATATTTCAGGTACTTGCACTTCATGCTTCGGGTGAGGTTCACTTTGCGAAAAGCCTAAGCATGTCGCATTCCATAAAAGCAGCAAAGCTAGGGTATAAAGATATAGTAATTGAGCAACTCGATGCTTTTATCGAAAAAGAAAAAAACTATAAGCTCAGTCTTGCTCTAGAACAGTTTTCTTTACCTGACTTGATAATTTCGAAAATTCAATTGAATGGTACCGGAGACGAGCAGAGGCATATGTTGAGTTTGACCGCTCTAGTTAATGAAGGCTTTCCAGTATCAATAAATGCCAAGGGTGGATTAGAGCTAGATAATTGGTTGTGGCGTGGCTTTGACTCAAAAGCAGAACTATTGATTAATGCTCAAAATGTACTGTTAGACTTCAAGCAAGCAGAGGTATCGAGAGAAGCTTTCAGTGTTGAATCACTGTGCTTGACGATTAATGGCCGAGTGTGTACTTCTGGAAAAATTAAAGATTGGGAGGATTGGCAAGTAGCGGCAATATTTGATTCCTTTGATTTAACATCACTAAATCCAATTTTTGCTCAGTTTTTGCCAAGTTCAAGTTTGGCTTTCGGTGGAAGGATAAATGGCGAGCTAGCTAGTGAAGGTAATGGCATTGTAATTGAATCATTAAATACAAGTATAATTATTGATGAGTTCAACTATAAGGAGCCTTTGTTTGCGCTTCAATCCAAAAAGATTAACCTTTATTCTGATGACAATTTTGCATTGCAGTTAGAGTCAAAGGAGCACATTTTCTCCTCACTGACTATTGGTAATGAATTCGATCTTGTTTGGCCTAAAACTACTGCTCATTTATCGAAGCTAAGTGAGTTATGGCAAGGAAAACTAGAGCTAGACAGTGTGATGTTGATGACTAATGCGTTGAATAGCAACTCAAGCATTCCCAATATCGATACAATGATTATTGATTTTCAACTATCTCCAACCTTATTAAACAGTGCTGCCTCAATAGATTTTTCAAATCAAGATTTTGTGAGGACTGCGGCAAACTTTAACTGGCCCATTTCAAACGCTTCTGAGTTTGATGCAACAATTGACTTACACTTAAAAGATTTTTCCTGGGTAAAGCAATGGCAGACTCGGATCGACGCGTTAAAAGCCACTTGGCAGCAGTCAGTTATAATTAAGGGGAACTTTAGTGCTCCGAAAATAACAAGCGAAGGAACGTTATTAGTTGATCGTTTTGTAATAGAAGAAATTGGACTCGATATTGAAGATAGTCGTCTAGACATAACCAATGCTGATGAGAAAATTAAAGTTGTTGGAAGTGTTAAGAATAAAAAAAGTGAACTCAAAGTGAACTCCGAAATTTCGGTATTACCAGAACTTGAAGCGAATGTTAATGTGTTAGGTGAGCGGGTGGTAATTCTTGATAACTCATCAACTAAAGTAGTCGTGTCACCGAATATTAATGCTTACCTGTCAAACGATAATATGAAGTTGACCGGTAGTGTTCAATTCAATGAAGTAAATGTGAAAATTAAATCCCTACCTAAACAACCTAATCGACTAAGTGCTGATCAAATTATTATTGGTCAGCAGGATGAAACCGCATCAACAAAACAAAAATACTCCATTGATTTAGATTTAATTGTTGATGATAAAGTGTCTCTTGAAGCATTTGGTTTAACCAGTCAACTCAAAGGCAGATTACGTTCGATCCTAACTTCTGAACAACCCGTAAACTTAACCGGCCAACTCAATCTTGTGAATGGTAAGTTCGTAGCTTATAAACAAGAACTTGTTATTGAGCAAGGACAGCTAATCTTTTTAGGAAACCCAGAAAATCCTGGGTTGCAGTTACGCGCAGTTAGAAAGTTAGATGATTATACGGTTGGTGTTCTTGCCAATGGAACCGTGCAAAATCCACAATTAAGTCTTTTTTCTGAACCGGCTACTAGCGATGAAAATGTACTGTCGTTATTGATAACAGGAAGACCCATCGACTCATTATCTCAAAGTGAGGGAAACGCACTGGTTAATGCGGCTATTAGTTTAGGGTTGGATGAAGCTAATAAGCTGGCACAAAAAATAGGTACGGTGCTTGGTATTGATAATGTTGAAATTAAAAGCAAGTCGGTTGCTGAAGGAAACAGAGTTGATATAGCGACTAAAATTAATGATAAATTGTCGATAGGTTATGGAACAGTCATAAACTCAAGTAATGAATTACAACCGAGTTGGATTATTGAATTGCGCTTAACTCCTGAACTCACCATTGAAACCATCAGTGGTGAAGAAGTCAGCACCACCTTAAACTATAAAAAGAAAATGAATTCAATCGGTAATAAAAGCTCTAAAGATAACAATTGAGATTAGTCATTTACATTTAGAGCTAAATTATCAAAATGCTTGTAGCTTTTCTACAATCAAAAGAGACCTAGGTAACTAAAGATATTTGCTACACCATGCTTTGATGCAATCGATAAATTTTCGCTTTTAAAGGAAAATCAGACTCGGACACTAGTGCCGCGCGGATCTCAGGCGATAATAGATCATTTAACTTTTCGAAGAGCCTTATAATATCGGTTTCACCGGCATAAACCTTTTCTATTTTTTCTTGTTGTTTTTCGTTAATAAAACCGCGATCAAGTAAATAACTACAAAATGCCTTGGCAGACGTAGTGTAAGGTACGAAAATTAAACGGTGAGAGTCTCGCTCGAACTCTTCGTCCGAAATATTTGCTTGTTTTTGATAATGCTCCAAGCCCGCTTCTTGCCATTGATAGAGTTCTTGTTCTTTAGTTAGTATAAAAGCCTCTTTCATTTGCTCAGCATTAACTTTCTCGCCCGTTTGTTGAGCTATTTTTACAAACTCTTTGAAGGTTATGCCCCCTCGTCTTGCTTTCCATGCTTGATCTTGTTTATAGGAATTTTCAAAATATGTTCTGAACTCTCCCTCATTGATAATCCGAAACGACTCGGAACTTTCTTGAAGAAGCTCTTGTGCTTTGTTATGTAACATATCAATCGAATAAGAACTATCGACATCTTTATGTTGATTGGGTCTCGAATCTAGTGCCCCTGCAAAAGGCGCATTTGAAAAGGTAAACTCGTCACCATTTTCTGTTTCGCAAGCAATATCAATAAAAACGCCAAGAGATGCATGGTGATAAATTACGGCAATAAGAGGGCCGCTAAAATAAGGAATTAATCGAAAGTCAGGCAGCTCGAATATTTCATATGCCGTACCAGGAGTAAAGCCTTCACTGATTAGGTATTCAATATAAGCTTTTGCGCTTTTGTCACTAAGCCAGTCAGCACCTAAATCTTCATTAAGATGGATAATGATAGGATCGGTTTGACTGGGCGCTTGCAAAAACTGTTTAAGTTTTCTTTTTATGAACCAAATGGCAAGTGCAACAATAACAACCAGTGTGAGTAGGACTCCACCCAAAATTTGTAAAAATAACACTCTATGAACTCCTTCTTTTTATTATTTAACCTGAACTCGGGTTATTTAGATACTTTTATGTAATCCATATTAATAAAAGTAGAATTTAGCTGATAGTACCAATAAATTCTGTGATCTTGTCAACCATTTTTCATGGTGAACATTACAAGTAATACTAAACTTCCAATCATGCCTATCGTTAATCAGGGTTTGATTTATTGAGGGATGTAAATATTCCTCTTAATAAGTTGATTTCTTTTTCTGTTGGCTCGGCTCGACTAAACAGTTGGCGAATTCGCTGCATGGTTTCGTTACGAGTTTGATTGCGTAAGAAGCCGGAATCCGTTAATGACGATTCTAGGTGCTGATAAAAATAGTTTACTTGTTCCTGGCGGGCAAACTCGGGTTGTGATGGTTTTAAAGACTCCATATTGAAATCTGAAAGTTGCTTAAACAATTCATAGCAAACTATTTGTACTGCAGAAGCCATATTAAGTACGTCGTATTCAGGGTTTCCGGGAATATAAAGCAATTGTTGGCATAAATTAATGTCATCATTACTCATTCCCATACGCTCACGGCCAAACACAATGGCTATTTTTTCGCTTGGGTGTTGTTTCATCCAACTCACCGCTTGTTCGCAAGTATTTTGTGGACGAGAATAACTACGCTGTTGCCTTGCCGTAGTCGCGAATACCTGAGTGCAATCTTTAATGGCGTTTGCTAATGAGTCCGTGACAATTGCGCTTTCCAAAATATCTAATCCACCTGCCGCTCTACTGGTGGCTTCTTCGTGAGGAAACTCAACAGGGTTTACTAGTACAAGCTCATTAAGTCCCATGGTTTTCATAGCGCGAGCTACCGCACCAATATTGCCGGGGTGAAAAGTTTGCAGTAATACAATTCGAATCGAAGATAATAGAGTCATAACTATTGGTACTATTGACTTTTCTTTTTTATGTAGCGGGTTAGCTGTGCTTTCAATGATTTTGGAATTTGTTTAAAAATAAGTTCATCGGAGTTTTCATCAAACACAATGTGATCACCAAACATTTCTGACGAAAAACTGATGCTTAAGTTTTTGTCTCGACCAAAAAACCGCACATATTTTTTGAGCGCCGCTCGGTCAGTATATATTTCATTTTTACCTTCAGGTTTTTGTTGTTGCATGTAAGCGGCAAATGCCTCCGGGTTTTCTTCTGAAAGTTGGCTAGATAATTGATCTAAATGCACTGGAGCTCCACTCATATCTTGATCAATACAGTACTCGACAATTTTATTTTTAATTCTCTGAGTTTCGTTTTCAGGTTGTTGATCGACATATTGATCCACTAACGATAAAAACTCATCGGTTTGAGCCTTTACATCCACGCTCGAAATAAAGCCAGAAAATAAAGTGAAGGCATCGGAAAGTTCTTTATTACCTCGACTGGCTATCTGCGACAAGTATTGATCCCAGCCGTCAACTTGCCATTGGCTGACATCGAGCTTAAATGCGAACTGAATTTTACTTGGATTGATGTATTCTAATGTATCTACTTCCATGTCTTTATCGATAAATTGCGCATCAGTGTGGTTAATCCAAAATACATAAACGAAGGTTTGTTCTAGCAATTCTTCAATAACCATTAAGCAGTGAGCACTAAAAGGTTCAGATGATTTTTCTAACTGTTGCTTAAAATGCTCCATAACCTGATGAGAAAAACTAGGAAAGCCTAAGCTGCCATCGAGTTGTTTTTGGATTAAGGCCGGTATCGGGTTATCGCCCATTTCAGGATTAAATAAACCGTATTGGCGCGAAGTACTCCGCTGAAACGCGAATTTTAGCTGATCAAATAATGACACTATCGGCCCTTCATTTTTTAATGAGTTAGGTCTTAGTGATAGAGTGACGGTGCCCGATGGTTTATTTCTTGCTATTTTATGTAGTATGCAATGCTGTATGGTCATATTGGTTCCAAATTTTTTTAACTATATTTATTAAAGTTCTATTTTTTCTTTAACATCGGCTTTAAAAAACGACCAGTGTGGGACACTTTGTTTTTAGCCACCTCTTCTGGTGTGCCGGTTGCGATGATTTCACCACCTTTATTGCCTCCTTCTGGACCCAAATCAATGATCCAGTCGGCGGTTTTAATGACATCTAAGTTATGTTCAATCACAACTATGGTATTGCCATGATCACGTAGCTGGTGAAGTACTGAAAGGAGTTGTTTGACATCGTGAAAATGTAAACCGGTAGTGGGTTCATCTAAAATATATAAAGTTTTACCGGTGTCTCGTTTGCTCAGTTCGCGTGATAATTTAACCCGCTGCGCTTCACCGCCAGAAAGTGTAGTAGCCGCTTGACCAAGTCTTATATAAGAAAGACCCACATCCATTAAGGTTTGCAATTTTCTCGCGATTACAGGCACTGCATCAAAAAATTCGCGAGCATCTTCAACCGTTAGCTCAAGTACTTGATGAATGTTTAACCCTTTGTATAACACCTCTAAGGTTTCGCGATTATAGCGTTTGCCTTTACATACATCACATGGCACATAGACATCAGGTAAAAAGTGCATTTCTACTTTTAATACACCATCTCCTTGGCAAGCTTCACAGCGACCGCCTTTGACATTAAAACTAAATCGGCCCGGTTTATATCCACGGGCTCTTGCTTCTTGCGTGCCAGAAAATAACTCGCGTACTGGGGTGAAGATTCCGGTGTAAGTAGCAGGGTTTGAGCGCGGTGTTCTTCCAATTGGGCTTTGATCAATATCGACCACTTTATCGAAATGTTCGATGCCCTCATGACCTTCATGTGGCGACGCGGTTAACGATTCAGCGCGGTTCAGTAGTTTAGCGGCAATAGGGTACAGGGTATCATTAATGAGTGTGGATTTACCGGAACCTGAAACACCTGTTACACAAGTAAATAAGCCCACAGGAATTTCGGCGGTGACTTGTTTTAAATTATTGCCCGTGGCACCAAATAATTTAAAGGATTTTTTTGGATCAAATGGATGACGATTGGCTGGTATTTCTATTTGTTGTTTGCCTGATAGATACTCACCGGTTAAAGAGCGTTTTGATTTACAAATGGCCGCCAAGTTACCTTCAGCAACAATTTCTCCGCCATGCACTCCAGCACCAGGACCTATATCGATGATATGATCGGCTAGGCGAATGGCATCTTCATCATGTTCAACCACAATCACGGTGTTGCCTAAGTCGCGTAAGTGAATAAGCGTTTGTAGCAGACGATCGTTATCTCGTTGATGCAATCCAATAGAAGGTTCATCCAAAACATACATAACTCCAACCAAACCGGCACCAATTTGACTGGCTAAACGAATACGTTGAGCTTCACCGCCCGATAACGTTTCTGCGCTTCTATCAAGTGTTAAATACTCAAGACCTACATTGACCAAAAATCCGAGTCGAGCTTGAATTTCTTTTAAAATTTTATCGGCAATTTGGCCTTTAGCACCTTTGAGTTTTAACTGCTCAAAATAGTTAAAACTTTCGCCAATCGCCATTTGAGTAACTGAAGGTAAATTTTTCGATTCAATCAGTACATGCCTTGCACTTCGAGTCAGTCGGGTACCTTCACAATTTGGACATGCCTGATGGGTCATATACTTATTTAGTTCTTCGCGAACGGCGGTTGATTCAGTTTCGCGGTAGCGCCGCTCCATATTTGGAATAACACCCTCAAACGGATGATTGCGTACATAAATATCACCGCGATCATTAATGTAATTAAACTCAATACTGGTGCGACCGCTGCCGTACAAAATAACCTTTTGAATTTTTTTCGGTAAATTTTCGAAAGCTTGTTCAATATCAAACTCGTAATGCTCAGCGAGTGATTTCAACATTTGATAGTAATAAATGCTGCGTCTATCCCAGCCTCTAATGGCGCCACCTGCTAAAGAAATTTCTGGGTTATGGATAACCCGTTCAGGATCGAAAAAGTTGTCTACGCCAAGGCCATCACATTCTTCACATGCACCTGCGGGATTATTGAAAGAAAATAAACGCGGCTCGAGCTCCGTTAAACTGTGTCCGCATTCGGGGCAAGCAAATTTGGCAGAAAATAAAATATCGTCATGTTCGCCATCCATAAAATGAATTTGGGCTAAACCATTGGCTAGTTCTAATGCGGTTTCAAAACTTTCGGCAATACGTTGTTGCAATTCAGCGCGCACCTTAAAACGATCAACTATCACTTCAATGGTGTGTTTTTTATGCAAGTCCAGTTTAGGTGGCTCGCTTAATTCAATCACTTTGCCATTCACTCGGGCTCTAACATATCCTTGGGCTTGTAGTTCTTGAAATAGCTGTACGTGTTCGCCTTTGCGATTACGAACGACCGGTGCCATCAGCATCAGTTTGGTACTCTCTGGCTGCGCTAAGACTTGATCAACCATTTGTGAGACGGTTTGTGCTTTAAGTTCTAAATTATGATCGGGGCAAAAAGGTGTTCCAACCCGAGCAAATAACAGCCTCAAATAGTCATAAATTTCAGTGATGGTTCCAACAGTTGAACGAGGGTTATGAGAGGTTGATTTTTGTTCAATTGAAATGGCTGGCGATAAACCTTCAATATGATCAACATCCGGCTTTTCCATTAATGATAAAAATTGACGGGCGTAAGTTGAAAGCGATTCAACGTAGCGTCGTTGGCCTTCAGCGTATAAGGTATCAAACGCTAATGATGACTTACCTGAGCCAGATAATCCGGTGATCACAATTAACTTGTCACGCGGTAAGGTTAAATTAACGTTTTTTAAATTATGGGTGCGTGCGCCACGTACTTCGATGGTGTCCATGGTGTATAATGACCGCCTTTTTATTATTGAAGCAAAATCATTGCTGCACAAAATTTCATCAGGCAACAATAAAAAATGAACCCAAGATCATAATATGGATACCGAAGTGAGCGCCAGTACTAATCCTTCTTATGTTGTTGAGCAAGACTCAAGCTCAATGAACAAAGTAGAGCGCACCACCGCATTGTCACTCAGTGCGGTGTTTGCGGTGCGTATGCTGGGGCTTTTTATGATATTGCCTGTGTTTGCAGTTCTTGGAGCCGAACTTGAGTTTGCTACCCCGTTTTTAATTGGTTTTGCTATTGGCGCATACGGACTGAGCCAAGCATTACTGCAAATTCCATTTGGCCGACTTTCTGATCGTTTAGGTCGTAAGCCTGTCATTGTTTCAGGACTGATCTTGTTTGCCGTAGGTGGGGTTATTGCTGCGCTATCAGATTCTATTTATGGCGTAATCGCCGGAAGGCTGTTGCAAGGAGCTGGCGCCATTGCGGCAGCGGTTATGGCTTTGGCTGCCGATCTATCACGGGATGAGCAACGCTCAAAGGTAATGGCATCGATTGGTATGAGTATAGGTGGTGCGTTTGCTTTAGCTATGATGATAGGGCCTATGTTTGCTGACTGGTGGGGATTATCAGGTCTGTTTTGGGCATCGAGTTTATTAGCTTTGGTGGCTATATCCATTATTTTATGGGCGACACCCAGCCCAACTCACCGGTATGTGCAACGTGATGCTATAGCGGGTAAAGGTGACTTTAAGCATATTCTTAAGCATACCCAGTTGTGGCGGCTTAACACCGGAATATTTGCCCTACACTTTTTACTGACGGCTTTTTTTGTAACCTTCCCGACTCAGCTAGTGCCCTATGGCATTTCGCTTACCAGCAGTGGTTGGTTGTATTTAGGCGTGATGATTGGCGCAGTGATTTTAATGATACCGCTGATTATTTGGGCGGAGAAAAAATGGCAGCATCGGAATGCGATGCTAGTTGCCATGGGACTTATCGCTTTATTGCTACCATTATTGGGGAGCTACAACGGTGGTTTGGCCGGGCTAATTATTGCGATGATTTTGTTTTTTGCCGGTTTTAATGTGATGGAAGCTCTGTTTCCATCGCTCATATCACGTCTTGCACCTGCGTCGGCCAAAGGGGCTGCGCTTGGCGTTTATTCAACTAGCCAATTCTTAGGTGCGGCTGTAGGCGGTCCTGTAGCCGGGTTTATTTTGCAAGTGTCTGATGCCACAACAGTTTATTATTGTATCTCTGCGATTGCGGTTACTTGGATGGTGTT
>JBFHSP010000005.1:0-49201 GCA_041591085.1 Kangiellaceae bacterium
AACTCGCTAATGGGTTTTTCTTTATTTAGCCATTTTTCTAAAAATGATTTAAAAGGAGATGCCATAATGCGCTAAGGTTATGTAATTTAAAGTAAAATATAGTATATCTTGAAATGAGTGTTGCTAATATTAGTAGAAATACTCAAAATCGATAATATTTAGTCACAATCGCTACTTGCACTCGATTAAGCGACAATATTTAATGAAACAACTGGCTGAATTAATCTTATGTAATGAGCATTATTAGCCTATTAACTGAGAAATTCTCTTAGATGGGCAACCATTGTGATAAGTTGTGGTCACATAAAGTACCTCATTGAATTTGTAATTGAGCAAAATGATCTTATATACAGGCGTAATTATTTTATGAAGTTAACATCATTTAAACAGGGTTTGTTGGCCTTTACTCTATCTGTTCCGATGCTGTTGGTTGGGCAAGATGGCATAAGCACTCCGTCTTCTATTGATAAATCATTAATAGATGGGCCCGTTTCGACTCCATTGCTTCCAGAACCAAGTCATGGGCGTGCGAGTCGCTATATAGCTCGCATATTTTCTGAGCTACATTACTTAAAGCCTAATGTCCGAAAAAACGATGATTTGTCTTCGCAAATTCTAGACAAATATATCGAGATGCTTGATGGCTCTAAAAATTATCTTTTAGCTGAAGATGTGGCGTCTTTCGAACAGTTTCGTTTTGTACTCGATGATTTATTAGTCAGTGGTCAGCTAAAACCTGCGTTTGATATTTACCAAGTTTTTCAAACTCGTTGGGAGCAGCGATATAATTATGCTCTTCAACTAATTGAAAAACCTTTTGATTTTTCAGTTGAGGAATCTTTTAGTTTTGATCGAGAAGAAGCTGCTTGGGCAAGTTCAGAGCAAGAGCTTAACGAATTATGGCGTAAACGGGTTAAAGCTGATGCATTGAGTTTAGCGCTTGCCGAAAAGTCTAATGATGAAATTAAAACGATTTTAGGCAAACGTTACACCATGGCTAAAAGAAGAATGTCGCAAAATAAAAGTGCTGATATTTTTGAGTATTTTATGAATGCTTTTGCACTATCGATTGAGCCTCATGCTACTTATTTTTCACCAAGAGGCGCTGAAAATTTTGATATTGAAATGAAGCTATCATTGCAGGGGATTGGCGCTATTTTGCAAACTGATGATGTGTATACAAAAATTAACAGTTTAGTAACAGGCGCTCCTGCTGATAAATCCAAAATGATTAAAGAAGGTGATCGCATTGTCGGTGTAGGGCAAGGTGACGCTCCAATTGAGGACGTAATTGGTTGGCGTTTAGATGATGTGGTTTCATTAATTAGAGGAGAGGCGGGTACGGAAGTAACGCTTGATATCTTACCTAAAGATGAAGTGATTGCAGGCGAGACTAAGCGAGTAAGTTTAATTCGTGAAACCGTTAAATTAGAAGAACTTTCCGCTAAATCTGAAATTATTGAAGTGATGATGGACCAACAAATTAAGCGTTTTGGTGTGATTGAAATTCCAAAGTTCTATGTCGACTGGGATGCAAAATACAATCAACGCCAAGCTGATTATAAAAGTACTTCAAAAGATGTCGAAAAGTTCATTAACGAGTTTGAAAAGCAAGGAGTTGACGGCATTATTATCGACCTTAGGAATAATGGCGGAGGAGCGTTAGATGAAGCGGTAGAGTTAACCGGACTCTTCATTGAATCTGGACCTGTGGTTCAGCAGCAAGATGCGCGTAAGCGCCCGTATGTGTTCAAAGATCAATCTAAACAGGCGCTCTATACTGGGCCGCTTGCGGTATTGGTTAATGGTGGCTCTGCTTCAGCCTCTGAAATTTTTGCAGGAGCCATTCAAGATTATGATCGCGGCATTATTATAGGTGAGCAAACCTTTGGTAAAGGTACGGTGCAAACCATTAAAGATTTAAATCAGTTTAGAGGGCTCTTGGATACTGAGCTTGGTCAAATTAAATTGACCACTTCTAAGTTTTATCGAGTTACTGGCGAAAGCACACAACATCGAGGTGTTATACCTGATATCAGCTTCCCTAGTGCTTTCGAGCGAGAAGAGTTTGGAGAGAGCGCTTATAAAAATGCACTTGAATGGGACGTGATCAAAAAGGCTGATTATAAGCCGATGAAAGAGATTTCGCCTTATGTTGGTTTGCTCACTGACAAACACCTTGAAAGGCGCAAAAATAGTGATGAATTTGCGTATTTACTGGAAGATTTAATGGAGTACCAAGCCAAGAAAAACGACAAAAGCTTTTCTTTAAACATGGATGTGCGTTTACAAGAGCAAGAATCAAGAAAAGCTAAGCGACTTACTCGAATCAATAAACGTCTTAAGATGAAAGGACTTGAGCCAATTGAGTCAGTTAAAGATTTTGATGAATCAATATTTGAAGGCGATGACTTTAAATTAACTGAAGCGGCAAATATTCTATCCGACTTGATTGATGTGTCTTCTGCCAAGAAACTTGCCGAAGCTCAATAATTAGCTAAACTTTATGAAGTTATAAGGGAAGCAAAAGCTTCCCTTTTTTCATTTTAGCTTTAAGGCTAGAATGACTTTGAAGTTAATCATTTAATCCATTGTGAAAGCCATAAAACACTGGAGAGTTTCATTGGAATCGATTCTTACACCAAAGTTTTTTGCCAATAGTATCTTTATTGTCGGCTTTCTAATTTTAGGAATGGTCTTTTTCCGATTCAGTAAAATATTTAAACATGATGCTATTCGACTTTTCGGTTATTCATTTTTCATAATTGCAATCCATATATTTTCATATAATTCAGCTTCATACTTTAATCTGACGGTTGGCAATAATTCAATTGGCCTTCCGCTCAGCCTAATGGCTCAGTTCTCGCTTTATTTCTATATTTTATTGACAATAGCCGGATTCAATGTGGTTCTAGGTAATAATTATTTTAAAGAAAACTGGCTCAAACAGTTAGTGTTTGTTGCATTCGTGATTAGTCTTGTGTCGACATTTCCTTTTGCAAGCGAAACTACGGTAGAAGCAAGCATGAATCGATATTTGTTAAGAGTGAGTTTTCCTCAAGTATTAACGGGCTCTATCTTTGTCGCCTTGTATTTTTGGTTGACCAATTATGTGACTACACAAAAATCAGTAGGACAATCGGTTGTTCGGTATGCTTTACTAGGTTTTGGTTTTTTGAAAATATCTATTGCTGTCGTTGCTTATTACTTTATTGATGAGCCGTTAACTTATAATTTTGTTCAGGGATTTGACTATATTAATTTGTTTGGTGTTATTTTAATTGGTATTGGTCTTATTATTTGGTTATTAGAAAATGAGAACGCAAAGCTTAATCAAGCTCAATCCCGTATTGATTTTTTAAGTTGTCACGATCAGCTGACAGGGCTTGCAAATAGAAATAATTTTTTAACCAGGCTCGAGCAATCCATTCAAGCCAGACGTAATCGACAATTTAAAACACTCGTTGTGTTACTGGGTCTGGATAATTTCAAAAAGGTTAACGAAAGCTCCAATCTAAATGTTGGCGACCAAATTCTCATTGCGGTAGCCGATAGGCTACAAAACTTCTGCCCAACCGCGTCAACTATTGCTCGATTAGGTGGAGATGTGTTTGCGTTAATGTTCGAACGCTTAAAAGACCAAGAAACGATAGATTTACTCGTGAAAAAAGTAGAGTCTGTATTTGATGCTTCGTTTCTTTCTGAGCATCAGAGTAATTTTGAAATTACCGCATCTATTGGGGTCGCTTTGTCGCCAGAGCATGGTGTTAATGCAGAGAAACTGGTAAAAAGCGCCGAATATGCGTTGTTTCATTCTAAAACCAATGGAACGGGTAGGCTAACCAGTTATCAAACTTGGATGACAGAAGGTTTAGAAAAAGACTATCAGCTACAAGCCGAAATAAAAGAAGCTTTTTTGCGCGATGAATTCGTTTTGAACTTTCAACCGCTTATAGAGTTAAGTACTAATCGACTGAATGGATTTGAAGTGTTAGTACGATGGCAACATCCTCAAGAAGGAATTATACCGCCGAGCATGTTTTTGCCGATTTTAGATAGGCTTTCTATGATGTCTGAGCTCGATGAACTGGTATTAAGGAAAGCTGCAAAAGCACTGGCAAAATGGCGCTCGGAGTTTGACCAGTCGGTGTATTTGGCGGTCAACTTATCTCCCCAACACTTCCAAAATGAGCAACTTCCAAATAAGATTGCAGAGTTACTTAAAGAGTTCAAGTTGAAACCTGATTTGCTACAGTTAGAAATAACTGAAAATGCGGCCATGTCTGATATTGAACTTGGTATTAATGTTTTAAGGCAACTTAAATTGCAACAAGTTACGGTCGCAATGGATGACTTTGGAACAGGGTATTCGTCAATGAGTTATCTTAGACAATTACCAGTAGATAAAATTAAAATTGATCGCTCATTTATATTATCTCTTGAAGAAGATCCATCGGCGGCAAGCATTGTTAAAGCTATAGCATCGTTAGCTAATGGGCTTAATAAAAAAGTAGTGGCTGAAGGTATAGAAACCAGCGCACAACGAAAATTTGTAAACGAAATAGGATGTTATGAAGGCCAAGGTTTTGGTCTTTACCGTCCTCTTGATTTTGATCAAGCGACTGGATTATTAAAAAGTCGATTACAATAGAGTAAAAAAATGCCTAAGAAAAGTTTAATCATATTTTTATTGTTAAACCTAATCTTCAGTTATGCTGGAACGAGCGCTGAACAAGTAGTTTTAAAAACTAACTACGGTATCATTAAAATAGAGCTGTTTACCAAAGAGTCGCCGATAACCACAGATAACTTTAAAAGATACGTGAAGGCAGGGCTTTATGATGGCACCATTGTTCATAGGATAAATCCAGAGTTTGTAATTCAAGGTGGTGGATTTACAAAGAGTCATGATGAGATTGAAACATTCGATAATATAAAGAATGAAGCGACTAATGGACTTAAAAATTTAAAAGGTACGTTAGCGATGGCTCGATACAATAATAAAGACAGTGCTTCAAGTCAGTTTTTTTTTAATTTAAAAGATAACCCTCATTTGGATCACCGTAATGACACCAACTCAGGCTATGGCTACGCGGTTTTTGCTAAAGTAGTAGAAGGCTTTGAAGTACTAGAAGCCATGCAAAAAATTCCAACGGCCTATGTAGAAAATATGGGCGATGCAGTTCCTGCTTACCCTGTTATTATTCAACAGGTATCGCTTAACTAACAAAAAATTATTTTTTGAAACGCTTAGTGATAAAGAAAAAATCTCTTCGCCTGAAGTTTTTAAACACCAAATAGCCACCAGAAAACGTAATAAAAAGGGCTAATAACGCGGCACCTATTAATAATGGATGATTAAAATCTTCTCGATCTTTGTAGTCCATTATATGCAGCATCCATACAAAATCAAAAATACGCCACTGAGTATTTCTAACCGATTGTAATTCGCCGGTGGTCGCAGATATATATAAACTAGCTGATTCATCATCGTCAAAATTAGCACGCCATGCCGGCACTTCCTTTTTATATTCTTGAGTTTTTTCATTTAATAACTCAATAGACTTTAATGGGCTGCTTCCAACGTAATAATTCTTTGCAATAATTTCTGCGCTAGCTTTATCGATTAATGGCAAGGGTAAACCAGTCTGTGCGTTTAATCGGTGGGTTAGTTTATCCGATGTTTTGATTTGGTAGTATGTTAAGTAGGCATTTGAAATCAATTCGATTGAATAGGCATTCTCAATCCACTCAGAACTTAAGTCTTCGAGTTTTATAATAGAACTAAAGTTGATTGGTTTTGGCTCTTCAAATTTGCGAAGATGATCGCCATGAACTTCTTCAATATTCATCCAGCTCATTAAAAAGCCGCCAAAAACCCAAGCTAGAACTTGTAGGCCAATTATGAGCCCGAGCCATTTATGTGCGAGTCTAAAGTAACGGTGTAATGCGCCTTGCATATTGTAAAATACTTGAAGTCATTAAAAAGGCATTAAATCAACTTACAATAAAAATCGCAACTATATGTTTAATTTAATATAGGTAAGATAATCAGTGGTTTAAATCAATGTCGATAGTGAATATACTGACTTAAAATAATTAAAAGAGAGCAACATGGAACACTTTACTTTACCCATCACCTCGTTATACGCATCTTTATGTGGACTTCTCATTATTGTTTTAGCCATTCAAGTCGTTAAGTTACGGCGTCGTTTAAAAGTTGGGATAGGCGCTGGAATACAAGAAGATCGTTCGTTAGAGCGCGCCATTCGCGTTCATGCCAATGCGGTTGAATACATTCCTATTGCATTACTACTTTTGGCTTTTTATGAATTAAATGGCGGCAATACCGTTTTGCTACATGCGATGGGAATGGTGTTAGTAATCGCTAGAGGTCTGCATGCACAAGGTTTAAGCGGAAGCCATGGTACGTCGTTCGGAAGATTTTGGGGTACCGCATTAACTTGGTTAGTTATAGTTATTATTTCTCTTGCGAACTTATTTGAGTACTTCAGAGGATGGTTTTAAACCAAAGTAAATAAGGAGTGCAATATGATATTTATACGAGCTTTCATCGTTTTACTGATAAGTCATTTAATGATTGATGCTGATGCAAGTGGCAAAAAAATGAAAACTGAGCAAACCGAATCAAAACTTTTTAGTATTGCCATACATGGCGGTGCGGGAACTATTTTAAAAGAAAACATGAGTGATGAGCTTGAACGTGCTTATCACGATAAGCTCAGTGAAGCGCTTGAAGCTGGCTATAAAATTCTAAGGTCAGGAGGCACTTCATTAGAGGCGGTGCAGCAAGCCATCATGGTTATGGAGGACTCCCCTTTATTCAACGCTGGCAAAGGCGCGGTATTTACCCATCATAAAACTAATGAAATGGACGCTTCTATTATGGATGGAAGTCAATTAGCTGCCGGAGCTATTACTGGTGTCACACATGTCAAAAATCCGATTACTCTCGCTTATAAAGTAATGACTGAGTCAGCTCATGTGTTGCTGTCAGGAGAAAGAGCAGAAAATTTTGCTAAAGAGCAAGGCGTGACTTTAGTCGATGCTCAGTACTTCTATACAGACAGACGTTGGCAGCAATTGATGAAAGTTCTTAAAGACGATCCAAACTCCACTATCTTATCCGAAGACAAAGACGATAAAGTTAGTCTGAATCAGTCTTGGCCTGATGATAAAAAATTTGGCACTGTTGGAGCTGTCGCTTTAGATCAATTCGGTAATTTAGCTGCGGGTACATCTACCGGAGGCATGACCAATAAAAAATATGGTCGCATTGGTGATTCACCCATCATTGGCGCAGGGACTTATGCAGATAATTCTGTTTGCGCTGTTTCATCTACTGGGCATGGTGAATTTTTTATTCGCGCAGTCGTTGCTTACGATATTTGTGCCCGAGCACAGTATAAAAATTTAACACTACAACAAGCTGCAGATGAAGTGGTATTAGACAAACTTGTGAAAATGGGCGGTGAAGGTGGCGTGGTTGCTCTGACACCAAAAGGAGAACCTGTTTTTTCGTTTAATTCTGCCGGAATGTATCGTGGTTATATTGATACGAACGGTAAACGGTTTATCGCAATTTATAAAAATGAAGGGAAGTGAATTTTGATTGTAAGTAATAAAACAGAACTAGATGGTTTAGCGCATATTGGAGAGATTGTTGCTCAAACCCTAGTTGAAATGCGAAAGCACTTGCAGCCAGGAATTACAACCAAAGAACTCGATGAAATAGGTGGACGATATTTAGCACAACACCAAGCAAACTCGGCACCTAATAAAGTTTATAATTTCCCCGGATTTACATGTATCAGTGTTAATGAGGCGGCAGCCCATGGCGTGCCTAGCGATTATATGATTCAACCAGGTGATGTGGTCAATATTGATGTATCGGCAGAAAAAAATGGACTCTTCGCGGACACTGGCTTTACCTTTTGTGTAGAGCCCGTAGCGCAACCTATGCTGCATTTGGTTCATGCTACAAGGCAAGCGTTAGCAGAAGCAATAACAGTCGCAAAAGCTGGAGCCTTGGTTTCAGATATAGGTAAAGCCATTGAAACCAGAGCCAAAAAGTCTGGTTACAAAACCCTTCGTGATTTAGCCAGTCATGGCATTGGCCGTTCACTGCACGAATACCCAGAAACTATACCTAATTATTTTGATAAAAGAGACAAACGAAAATTAGAAGAGGGCATGGTTATCACCATAGAGCCTTTCTTATCAACTCACTCTAATCATACTCAAACGTTAAGTGATGGATGGACTCTTGTGGGTAAAAAGGGAAATCGCTCAGCACAATTTGAGCATACGATGATGATCACTCAAACCACGCCAAAAATTCTTACTTCAAGTGAAATATGGTAGTTGTTTTTTTGAGTGGAGTTCTCTATTAAAAACTTTTAATTATTATGTATATTTCAATCTACGATTAAATATAAAAGATAATAATTTATGACGAGAAAGAAAAGAATCGTCTGTGATATTTAGAGGATAAGAAGATTATCAAGTTGAATTGAGTTTTAAAAAAGAGCCCTAAAAGGGCTCTTTGATTTTGGAATAGTCGAAAAATTATCGAATAATATCCATTTCTTTAATTAAGTTATCTGCACCATCTACTTTTTCCATAACCCAAAGCATATAGCGAGAGTCAACGTGAATGGAACGATTAAGTGAAGGATCATAATCCCAGTCACCAATAATGCTTTCGTATACGCCGTCAAAGACTAAGCCAACCAGCTCCGCTTTGTTATTTAAAGTAGGTGAACCTGAGTTACCTCCAGTAATATCTAAAGTACCTAAAAAGTTAACTGGAACGGAGTCGATATCTTTTTTGTAGTAGTTTCCAAAATCACGCTTAGCAATTAAATCAAGTTGTGATTTAGGTGAATCAAAAGGTGATTCGCCCGTATCTTTTTGAGTAATACCTTGTAAGGTAGTAAAAGGAGTAGCGTACAAACCATCTTTAGGTGAGTAACCTTTCACGTTACCGTAAGTAATACGCAGGGTGCTATTGGCATCAGCATACACTGGTAATTTAAGCGCGCGGTTATAAGCAATGATCGCTTCCATATATTTAGGACGAACCGCATCAAAGTTACCTGAAAGTTCTTTAGATTCTTTTTCCATTTGCATACGAGTATCAAATGTTTTCACTGCGTATTGAATGAAAGGATCGTCTGAACTTTTAAAATCGTCTACTGATTTATCCATCCATGCAAGACGCACTTCTTCTGTACCCAATTCTGTTTTGTCATACATGGCTGCAATTTTTTGTTGAAGCGCCTTTTCGTTAAACTCGCCATCGAACCCCCAAAACTCATCTAAGCCTTTTACGCGTTGACTTTCTGGAAGAGCTGCGTAACGACTCATAATGTTCAGTAGCATGGCTGCATCGACTTTAGCATCGTAACGACGATTAATCCGCTTCATAGATTGCACAAAATTATCAATGTCGCGTTCTTGATAGCCAGACTCTCTATCAGCATCATCTTTTTGCTTTTCAATAGCTAAACGATATAAGCGGCTTGCCGATGAAAGCATGCTTGAAATACCTGCATAGCCTAAAATGGTGTCTCGAGTATCGCTCACTTGATTTTGTTTTATCAACGCATCAAGGGTGTTTAGGGCTTCGCCATATTGAGCTTGACGTTTTTTGTCGGCATTGATCCATTTACGCAGGTCTTGATCTAGCTTATTTTTACGCTGCTGGGTAGTTCCTTTGTTATAGCTTTCAACCATACTGCCTCGATTCTTCTCGTAATTAGCAAGGCCAGCAATTAAACTTTCGTACTTAATTCGAGCATCAGAACCATCTGCAGAGTTTGATTTAATGGTATCTATTAATGACCCCATCAACTCTTTAGTTAGAGGATATGAGTGATTAAAAGTATGGTCTACTTCTGTGGCTGTGCGGTAACGATTGGTTCTTCCAGGATAACCTAAAACCATAATGTAGTCGCCATCATCAACACCTTTGGCATTTACTTTTAAGTGATGTTTTGGCTGATAAGGTACGTTGTCTTTCGAATAGTCGGCTGGCTTTCCATCTTTACCAACATAGGCTCGGTAAAAGGCATAATCACCGGTGTGACGAGGCCACATCCAGTTGTCAATATCACCACCGTATTTACCAATGCTTGCCGCTGGTGCGTGAGCGATACGAACATCGCGAATGGTCAATTGTTTAAATAGGTAATACTCTAAACCGCCATGAAAGTTAACGACTGAGCAGCGATAGGCTTTATCACTTTCACACTCAGCGACTAATTTTTTCGATTGCGATTCAATATGAGCATATCGATCACCACCTTGCATGTCGTCGGTAAGCCCATCGGTGATTTGACTGGTGACATTGGTGATGTTTTCTGTCACATACACTTTTGAGCCTGGAGCTGCCGGTAATTCTTCATCAAATGACTTAGCTAAAAAGCCGTTTTTGAGTAAGTTATTATCTTCAGTTGAGTTGTACTGAATAGAGCCATAGGCGCAGTGATGATTCGTGACTACCAAGCCTTGATCAGAAACAAAAGAAGCTGTACATCCACCTAAGCTGACAATGGCGCCCATAGGAAAACCAGTTAAATCAGTTAAATCTTTGGGATTAAGCTTTAACCCGGCTTTTTTTAATTGCTTTTGAATTTCAGGAAGCTGATTTGGTTGCCACATGCCTTCATCAGCACTGGCTCCAAATGCAACAGCGAATGCAGTTACCGCGAGGAGTTTTCTCATTGTTTTGCCCTAAGAGTGATATTTATAAAAAAGGATATTCTAGCGATACCCTTTCAGATGATTGAGTGATTTTTTGTTTCAAAATGTCATTTCTGGCACATCGCCATTAATAACTAATTTCCCGCCGGTTTTAGTTTTTATTTCTTCTACCGAAACACCGGGTGCGCGTTCTAATAAATGAAAGGCTCCATCTTTAATTTCGATGACCGCTAAATCAGTGACCACCTTTTTGATGCAGCTGACACCAGTTAAGGGAAGGGTGCAATCGGCGAGTAACTTTGAATTACCATGCTTATCAGCGTGGGTCATAGTCACAACAATGTTTTGCGCGCCTGCAACCAAATCCATAGCGCCGCCCATACCTTTAACTAATTTCCCAGGGATCATGTAGCTTGCAATGTTGCCGTTTACATCGACTTCAAATGCGCCTAATACGGTTAAATCAACGTGACCACCGCGGATCATTGCAAACGATTCTGCAGAGTTAAAAATCGCAGCACCTTTAACGGCGGTAACGGTTTCTTTTCCTGCGTTGATCATGTCGGGATCGACTTGATCTTCGGTTGGATATGGGCCCATGCCTAATAATCCATTTTCAGATTGCAGCATCACTTCCATATTTTCAGGCACATAGTTTGCCACTAGAGTTGGTATGCCAATACCTAAATTCACGTAGTAACCATCACGCAATTCCTGCGCAACACGCATCGCGATTTGTTCTCTTGATAATGCCATGTTGAGCTCTCCTTATTTGCGTAGCGTTAAACGCTCAATGCGTTTTTCAAATGATCCTTGGATCACGCGTTGAACATAAATTCCTGGCGTTTGAATTTCAGTTGGCTTTAAAACACCTGGCTCCACAATTTCTTCTGCTTCAACTACAGTAATTCTTCCGGCGGTAGCAGCCATAGGATTAAAGTTCATCGCGGTGTCTTTATAGATACAGTTGCCAAAGCGATCGGCTTTCCATGCTCGAACAATTGCAAAGTCACCAACAATGGATTCTTCTAGCACATAGTTACGACCATTAAATTCTCGGGTTTCTTTTCCTTCTGCTACCGGGGTTCCGAAACCAGTTGCCGTATAAAAGGCCGGAATACCTGCTCCTCCAGCGCGCATTTTTTCAGCAAGCGTTCCTTGTGGCGTGAGTTCTACTTCAAGTTCACCCGATAAAAATTGCCGTTCAAATTCTGCATTTTCACCAACATAAGAAGAAATCATTTTTTTGATTTGTTTGTCTTTTAGTAACACGCCTAAACCAAAATCATCAACACCACAGTTATTAGAAACAAAGGTTAATTGTTTGGTCCCCATATTTCTAATTTGTTGAATCAGTCCTTCTGGGATTCCACATAATCCAAAGCCACCAGCGATAACGGTCATCCCGTCTTCTAATCCAGCCATTGCTTCTTCATAGGTTTTAACCACTTTGTCAAAACCAGCCATGTCAGCTCCTTATAGTGAGTAAAAAGTTTCGCTTGTTGTTTGCGAAAGCTCTAAGTTTAAATGAGTGCTGCAGCAACTTTAGAGTTTGGTTGCCGTTTAAGTTGTTTAGAAATAAAAGATGAAACCGATAGTAATTTACTTAAGTCGATGCCAGTTTCAATTCCCATACCTTGTAGCATGTAAACTACATCTTCAGTGGCTACATTACCCGATGCTCCTCTGGCATAGGGGCAGCCACCAAGACCTGCAATGGAACTATCGACCGTTGTAACGCCAAGTTGTAAGCACGCTAAAATATTGGCGAGTGCTTGTCCATAGGTATCGTGAAAATGAATCGCTAAAGCTTCGACAGGCACAAATTGACTGACTGCTTTTATCATGGCTTGGGCTTTAAGTGGCGTTCCAACACCAATGGTGTCGCCTAATGATATTTCGTAGCAACCCATTTCGAATAACGTTTTAGCGACTTCGGCCACTTTTTCTGGCGCAATATCGCCTTCATAGGGACAACCCAAGACACATGAAACATAACCACGTACTTTTATGTTTTTCTCTTTCGCTAAAGCCATGATGGGCTCAAAGCGTTTTAAACTTTCCGCAATACTGCAGTTAATATTTTTTTTAGAAAAAGATTCTGACGCCGCTCCAAAAATGGCTACTTCTTTTGCGCCGGCTAAAACAGCAGTCTCGAACCCTTTCTCATTTGGTGTCAGAACTGGATAACTGATCCCTTCATGTTTTTTAATTTGGGCTAAAACCTCCGTATTATCACCCATTTGCGGCACCCATTTAGGTGAGACAAAACTGGTGGTTTCAATCACGGTTAAGCCAGTTTGTGATAATTGATTTATCAGTTCAACTTTAACATCAGTTGCAATCAGCTGAGCTTCATTTTGCAGGCCATCACGCGGACCTACTTCAACAATTTTTACTTGGCTTGGATACTTAATCGTCATTGGTTCAAGCCTATGCGTCTACTTCAAAGCTGACCAGTTCAGCTCCGTCTTCTACTAAATCACCTTCGGAAAAATACACTTCGGTTACTGTACCATCGGCAGGCGCTTTGATGGTGTGCTCCATTTTCATCGCTTCCATTACTAATAGAGGCTGACCCTGTTCAACGTGATCGCCAGCATTGACCATCACGGCTACAATAGTTCCGGGCATAGGTGCTGAGAAATTGGCTGCACTTTCTTCTTCTTGAACGCCCTGACCTTCTTGATGGATTTCAAGTTGGTGTAATTGGTCGTCTACAAAAATCGATAACTTGTTTCCTTCAGCCACCACTTTGGCTTTAAATTTTTCACCATTTAAGTCAACGCTGAGTTTTTCTCCGTTTAACGAGCCATCAATTTGGTGTTCGCCTGAGGGTAATTCGAGCATAAACCCAATATCTTCAAAATGCATAGTCAGTTCATATTCAAACGAATGATGCAAATCAGACAATGAAATACGGTGATGATTGTCTTCATTTAATCGCCAACCGTTGACTTGATCCCAAGGAGAGTAGGGATCTGCCGGATCGGCCACATGATGTTCGCCAAAGTCTTTTTGTTTTAGCATCCAGTACAATCCTGCAACGGCTAATACTCGATCGGTAATTGCAGGCTTATCGACGAAAAGCTCGTCTTGATAACGTTGAATAAAATGGGTGTCTAAATCCGCATTGATGAAACCATCATGTGCGGCTAATGACGATAAAAATTGGATATTGGTTTTTACTCCAACTAAATGAAACTGTGACAATGCATGTCTTAATCGTGCCAGTGCGGTATTGCGATCTTCATCCCAAACAATGAGTTTTGCGATCATTGGATCATAATGTACCGACACTTCATCACCTTGTTCGATGCCAGTATCAATTCGAACTTTATCAGTGGGTGAGGGCGTTTCTAAATGAAACAAAGTTCCCGTAGCAGGTAGAAAATCGTTATCGGGATCTTCTGCGTAAATTCTCGCTTCAAACGAATGACCGTTTAGAGTCAGTTGTTCTTGTGATTTTGGTAAAGGCATTCCATAAGCTACTTGCAACTGCCATAAAACCAAATCTTCACCAGTAATCATTTCGGTAACAGGGTGTTCAACCTGCAAACGAGTATTCATTTCCATAAAGTAAAATGAATTGTCTACATCAAGTAAAAACTCAACCGTACCAGCACCAACATATCCAATCGCTTTAGCCGCTTGAATAGCTACTTGTCCCATTTTTTCACGAAGCTCTGTGGTCATACCGGGAGCTGGCGCTTCTTCTATTATTTTCTGGTGTCTTCGTTGTACTGAACAGTCACGTTCAAATAAATGCACCGCATTACCTAATGAGTCTGCAAATACTTGAATTTCAACATGACGAGGCTTTACTAAATATTTTTCAATTAAAACTCGGTCATCACCAAATGAATTAATCGCTTCGCGCTGGCACGATTTTAATGCACTTAAAAATTCATCGTGTGACTCAACCACGCGCATGCCTTTACCACCACCACCTGCGGTGGCTTTAATCAAAACAGGATACCCAATAGCAAATGCTTGCGAGTGTAAATATTCGGGTTCTTGGTTTTCACCGTGATAGCCAGGTACCAATGGTACATTGGCTTGCTCCATAATTTGCTTAGCTGCAGATTTTGAACCCATAGCTTCAATTGCCGCAGTTGGTGGACCAATAAACACCAATTGGTTGTCTGTAAGAGCTTTTGCAAAAGCAGCGTTTTCTGATAAAAAGCCATAGCCAGGATGAACCGCTTCAGCACCGCTTTTTTTCATCACTTCGATGATTTTATCGGCTTTTAAATAACTGTCTTTTGTGGGAGCTGCACCAATATGATAAGCCTCATCAGCCATTTTTACATGACGAGCATGTTTGTCAGCATCAGAATAAACAGCAACGGTTTTAACGCCGAGTGATTTAGCAGTTTTGATCACACGGCAAGCAATTTCACCGCGGTTTGCAATTAAGATTTTTTTAAACATTATGCGTCCTTTTGCCCCTGCCAATTAGGCGCTCGTTTTTCAAGAAATGCACTCACGCCTTCTTTACCTTCTTGAGATGCTCTAATATCAGAAATTCGTTGTGCTGTTTCGCGAATAAGATCTTCAGATAAGCGTTCTTTACTGACTGTTTGAATCAGTTTTTTTGCTGCCATGATTGCATTTGGACCATTAGCCAAAGATGCGTTTAAAAGGGACTCACAAAACGCATTAAATTCAGACTCATCAACGACTTGTTGCACAAGGCCTATTTTCTCTGCTTGTTCAGCATCAAACACTTCCGCCGTCACAAAATATCGATGAGCATTTCGCTCGCCAATAGCATCGATAACATAGGGACTTATCACCGCAGGAATAAGACCTAACTTAACTTCTGATAAACAAAACTTAGCTTTGTTGCTAGCAATGGCGAAGTCACAACAGGCAACTAAGCCAACACCACCACCGTATGCTGCACCTTGAACCCAAGCAACGGTTGGTTTACACATTTGTTTTAAACTTTGCATTAGAGTGGCTAGAGCAAGCGAGTCTTGATAGTTTTCAGACCAATTGTAATCGGCCATTTTACGCATCCAGTTTAAATCGGCACCCGCTGAAAAACTTTTGCCTTCTGCGGATAAGACGACTATACGAATAGTGTCATCTTTGTCGATGGTTTGAATGGTTTTTATCAGCTGTTTGATTAACTTATCATCAAAGGCATTATGTACATCAGGCCGATTAAGTTTAATCAATGCCGCACCGTTGTCACGTTTCTCTACCAGAACCGCTGGGCTTTTTTCTGACATAAATCCTCCTGATTACATTCTGAAAACACCAAACTTGGTGTCTTCTTGTGGCGCGTTAAGTTGCAGTGATAATCCCAAACCCAACACTTGACGAGTATCAGCAGGATCAATAATGCCATCATCCCAAAGTCGTGCGCTGGCATAATAAGGATGACCTTGAGTTTCATATTGTTCTTGAATCGGCGCTTTGAATTTCTCTTCTTCTTCTGCACTCCATTCAACGCCTTGGCGTTCAAAATTATCGCGTTTTACTTGTGCCAGAACATTAGCAGCTTGCTCACCGCCCATAACTGAAATACGAGCGTTTGGCCACATCCATAGAAACTTTGGTGAGTAAGCTCGGCCACACATTCCGTAGTTGCCAGCTCCGAAGCTGCCACCCACAATGACGGTAAATTTTGGCACTTTGGCACAGGCTACTGCGGTAACCATTTTGGCACCGTTTTTGGCAATGCCAGAGGTTTCATATTTTCTGCCTACCATAAATCCGGTGATATTTTGTAAGAAAACGAGTGGAATATTGCGTTGGCAACAAAGCTCGATAAAGTGCGCACCTTTTAAAGCTGATTCGCTAAATAAGATGCCATTGTTGGCAACTATCCCAACTGGATAGCCCCAAATTTTAGCGAAGCCACAAACAAGGGTTGTACCGTAAAGTGATTTAAATTCATCGAATTCTGAACCATCAACAATTCGAGCAATGATTTCACGAATATCAAAAGGTTTGCGTGCATCTTTGGGAATAACGCCGTAAATATCATTCGCGGGAAGTAGCGGTTCTTTTGGTTTTGCAACTGGCCATTGCGAAGTTTTCTTATGATTTAAATTAGCAACCACTTGCCGGCAAATTTGTAAGGCATGTTCATCATTATTAGCGTAGTGATCAGTTACACCTGATTGTTTACAGTGAACATCGGCGCCACCTAAATCTTCAGCACTGACGACTTCGCCAGTTGCTGCTTTAACTAGCGGAGGACCTCCTAAAAAGATAGTGCCTTGTTGCTTAACAATTATGCTTTCGTCGGCCATTGCCGGTACATAAGCACCACCAGCGGTACAACTTCCCATAACTACCGCAATTTGTGGAATACCTTTGGCCGAAAGATTGGCTTGGTTATAGAAAATACGACCAAAATGCTCTTTATCAGGAAACACCTGATCTTGCTGCGGTAAGTTAGCTCCACCAGAGTCAACTAAATAAATACAAGGTAAGTGATGTTGCTCTGCTATTTCTTGTGCGCGTAAATGCTTTTTAACGGTTTCAGGAAAGTAAGTACCGCCTTTGACTGTGGCATCGTTGGCTACAATCATACATTCTACGCCAGAAACGCGACCAATACCTGCAATCATGCCTGCTGCAGGCACTTCGTTTTTATACATGCCATAGGCCGCAAACTGAGACACTTCTAAAAAGGGGGAACCCAAATCGAGTAATTGTCTGACTCGATCACGCGGTAATAATTTTCCTCGACTTAAATGCTTTTGATTTTTTTCTTCACCACCACCTTCGGCAATGATCGCCATTTTGTCTCTAAGATCATCCACTAAGGAGGTCATGTACTCAGCATTTTCTTTAAAGTCGGCTGAGCGTGAATTGAGTCCTGTTTTTAAGATTGCCATAGTGTTTCCATTTTTTATCAATCGATACTGACTGCGTTATTTTGGGGCGAATTAAAATTCGTTTTCAACGGCTCTACTAATTACCATTTTTTGTACTTCGCTGGTGCCTTCATAAATTTGGCAAATACGAACGTCGCGATAATACTTTTCAACGGGAAAGTCGGCTAAGTAACCGTATCCGCCATGAATTTGGATGGCTTCTGAGCATACTTTTTCGGCCATTTCCGAGGCAAACAACTTGGCCATGGAGGCCTCTTTTAAACAAGGCTGCTTGGCATCTTTTAAGTTTGCAGCGTGCATCACTAAATGTCTTGCCGCTTCAATTTGAGTGGCCATATCGGCCAGTTTAAAAGCAATCGCTTGGTGTTTAATAATGGGTTTTCCAAAAGAGCTGCGGTCTTTAGCGTAAAGGGTTGCTGCTTCGAGTGCTGCTCTTGCAATACCAACACATTGAGCCGCAATGCCAATCCGACCGCCTTCTAAATTGGCTAACGCAATTTTGTATCCTTCACCTTCTTGGCCCAATAAATTTGCGGCAGGAACTCGACAGTCTTCGAACAAAATTTGGCAAGTGTCAGAAGCGTGTTGTCCCATTTTGTGTTCAACATTGGCAACGATATATCCTGGTGTAATGGTTGGCACGATAAAAGCGGAAATGCCTTTTTTGCCCGCATCCGGATCAGTTACTGCAAATACAATAGCAATATCGGCATATTTGCCCGAGGTGATAAATTGTTTAACACCGTTAAGCACATAGCTGTCTCCGTCTTTAACGGCTTTGGTTTTTAGATCAGAGGCATCCGAACCTGCATGCGGTTCTGTTAAACAAAATGCCGCTAGTTGTTGGCCACTGGCTAATGGCTTTAAAAACTGTTGTTTTTGTGCATCGTTACCAAATTGATAAATTGGCATTGAGCCGACTGAATTCGTAACGCTGACTACGGTTGAACAAGCAGCATCTCCGGCGGCAATTTCTTCTAATACTAATGCCGCTGATGCATAACCTATATCACAGCCACCGAAGTTTTCTGGGATCAACATGCCATAAAAGCCTAAATCGGCTAAACCTTGTAAAGCTTCTTTGGGAAAAGTTTTATTTTTATCCCATTCCATGGCAAACGGGACGATGCATTCGCGAACGTACTGTCTCGCCGCATCTTTAATCATGTTTTGTTCTTCGGTTAACATCATGTTCAATACCCAGTGCTTAATAGATGATTATTGCAAGGAAGCTTTTAACAAGCTCCCTTGCAAACAATAAAAGAATGTTGTTTAAACCAACCTTACTTAAGGTAACTCAATAGCTAAAGCGGTGGCTTCACCGCCACCAATACATAATGAAGCAACACCTTTTTTCTTCCCATAGCGTTTTAATGCTTCAATTAATGTCACCACAATTCGAGTACCAGAACAGCCTATAGGGTGTCCGAGTGCACAAGCACCACCATGAACATTCACTTTTTCATGATCGAGGGCTAGTTCTTTGATTGCTGCCATAGTCACTACCGCAAAGGCTTCGTTAATTTCGTATAAATCAACATCGTCTTTGTTCCAACCCGTTTTTTCGAACAAAGCTTGCATGGCACCTACTGGAGCAATGGTAAATTCAGCAGGGGTGCGAGCGTGAGTCGTATGACCCACAATTTTAGCCAAAATTGTTAATCCGCGCTTTTCTGCTTCCGATTGACGCATCAAGACAACCGCTGCGGCACCATCAGAAATAGATGAAGCATTAGCTGCGGTTACCGTTCCATCTTTTTTAAAAGCAGGGCGTAGCTGTGGAATTTTATCAATTTTCGCCTTGAGAGGCTGCTCGTCCGTATCTACGGTGACATCACCTTTTCGACCAGCAATTACAACCGGAACGATTTCGTCTTTAAATGCGCCATCTTCAATGGCTTTTTGGGCACGTTTTAATGAAGTAATTGCAAATTCATCTTGCTGTTCGCGAGTAAAACCAAATTTTTCAACGGTGCCTTCAGCGTAAACACCCATCGCTTGGCCTTCATAAGCATCTTCAAGGCCATCAAACGCCATATGATCAAGGACTTTGCCATGACCAAACCGGTAGCCGGTACGGGCACGGTCGAGCATATAAGGTGCATTGGTCATGCTTTCCATGCCACCAGCAACCATAATGCTATTGGTGCCCGCTAGCAGTAAATCGTGGGCTAACATAATCGACTTCATTCCAGAACCACACACTTTATTAATGGTGGTACAACCGGCTGACTTTGGGATACCTGCGCCTAACGATGCCTGACGAGCAGGAGCTTGACCTAAGCCAGCGGGTAACACACAGCCCATAATGACTTCTTCTACATCGCTAGCATGCAACCCTGCGCGGCTAACCGCTGCGGCAATGGCTGTAGCGCCAAGGGTGGGGGTTTTGACCTCTGAAAGTGAGCCCATAAAACCGCCCATTGGGGTACGTGCAGAGCCAACAATAACGATAGGATCGTGTTGTGTCATGAATAAATCCTCTTCAATAACTAAATGTTTAATGCGTTCTAAATTATTTGGTTTCTTTAAATAGCTCGCGGCCAATCAGCATTCTTCGTATTTCAGACGTGCCAGCGCCAATTTCATAAAGTTTGGCGTCTCTTAATAAACGCCCTGTCGGGTATTCATTGATATAACCGTTTCCGCCTAAAAGCTGGATGGCATCGAGGGCAACTTGAGTGGCCTTTTCTGCGGCATACAAAATAACACCAGCTGCGTCTTTACGGGTAGTTTCACCTCGATCACATGCTTGAGCAACCATATACACGTAGGCTTTACAGGCATTCATTGAAGTGTACATATCGGCAATTTTACCCTGAACCAGTTGGAACTCGCCAATAGACTGGCCAAATTGTTGTCGTTCATGAATATAAGGAACAACAATATCCATTGCCGCTTGCATAATGCCAAGTGGACCTGCCGCTAACACAAGACGCTCGTAATCGAGGCCGCTCATCAATACTTTTACGCCTTGATTCAGTTCACCTAAAATATTCTCTGCAGGTACTTCACAATCTTCGAACACTAATTCACAAGTGTTAGAGCCGCGCATGCCTAGTTTGTCGAGCTTTTGTGCCGTTGAAAAGCCTTTAAAACCTTTCTCAATGATGAAGGCAGTGATGCCTTTCGAACCCGCATTCAGATCAGTTTTAGCATAAACAATGAGTACATCTGCGTCAGGGCCATTGGTGATCCACATCTTATTTCCATTTAGGACATAAATATCGCCTCTTTGTTCTGCTTTTAGACGCATACTAACTACGTCTGATCCTGCGCCAGGTTCGCTCATGGCTAAAGCGCCAATGTGTTCACCTGAGCAGAGTTTTGGTAGGTATTTTAACTTTTGTTCGTGGGTACCGTTTTTACGAAGTTGATTCAAACAAAGATTTGAATGGGCTCCGTAAGATAAACCTATTGAGGCTGAGCCCCGTGAAATCTCCTCCATGGCGACAGCGTGTTCTAAATAACCGAGTCCTGAGCCACCGTATTCTTCTTCAACGGTCATACCTAATAGGCCTAGATCGCCCATTTTTTGCCATAAATGGTTGGGAAACTCGTTGCTTTCATCGACTTCAGCAGCTATTGGTGCGATTTCTTTTTCTGTGAAAGCGCGTACAGTATCGCGGATCATATCGGCGGTTTCGCCCAGTCCAAAATTGAAGTTATTTAGCATGGTCATAGTCCTAATAGGTAGATTACTTATCAGCTTTAGATATTGCTGAAGAGGTCATTCGCTTTTCTAAATCGTCTATTTCGTTCAACATCGATTTAATATCTTGAATTTGTTGCAAAAGTTGGCTTTTTCTTAGTGCTATTTTGGCGAGTAAAAATTCGGTTTGTTTCGCTTCGCCTTGAGGAAATTGATAAAGATCGATGATTTCTTTTATTTCCGCCAAGGAAAAGCCGACACGCTTACCTCTCAATATAAGCTGTAAGCGAGTTTTATTTTTAGCTGAATAAAGCCTAGTGGTGCCTTTGCGAACAGGCGTAATAAGCCCGTACTCTTCGTAATGGCGGATCGATCGGGTGGTGACATTAAACTCTTTAGCTAAGTCACTGATCGTGAAGTAGGAGGAGGCGGCTTTCGAATTCATACCTTATTTTGGCATAACCTTTACGTTAACGTAAAGGTTGAGTATGTCTTAATATCTCAGGATCAATGAGAATTTAAAACTCATCGGATCTCTTTTAGGTCAAGAAATCCTTGCTAGAAATTTAGTCAAAACTCAAAGTCTATTTTGGTTATAAATAGCAAGTATTCAATTAATTAATTGAATTATATAGAATTATTGTTGTGAATTGTTGAGTTGTATAGTCAGGAGGGCATTTTGTTTTAATACTTTAATAGTGAGCGTTAACCTTATGATTTTCCGAATAATCAAAGGGTTTAGAACAAAATTCGTTCGGATTTAGCCGCGTTGCATTTGAAGTGAAAATACTTTTCCTTATAGCCAATTTTTATTGGAAAAGAGGTTAAATTTTTCCTAACTTTAAAGTAAGCGATTTAAAGAGTCTCGCGTTGTAGCTAGGTTTAGCAAGATGGATGACGAGCTTATTGCTAAGCCTAACGAAGCGCAGAGGACTCTTGTCGCGCTTTTTGGTCGTGTCTACATGAGCGGCAGCAGACTACAGCAACAAAGAGGAAAGTGATTTATGAAAAGACAAAAACGTGATCGCCTAGAGAGAGCTCATTCAAAAGGATACCAAGCGGGGTTAGGAGGTAAATCAAGAGAAGATTGCCCTTATAATACTCTCGACTCAAAAGAGCATTGGCTAGGAGGATGGCGTGAGGCCCGATCGGAAGTTGGAGTCGGACTGTTTGGATAAACTCGATTATATAAGCCAATGACTTTTTGTTAAGACTAATTTAAAGGAGAAAGCCCCTCAATAAAGGGGCTTTTTTTATAGCAGGCGCTATTAAAGTGGGTATTCAAGAAGAATATTTGGCGGTGACGTTTTAGGACGATCAAAGGTATAATGCCCGAATTATTGATTTACTTGCCGTTTGAATGAGTACTGTACACGCCCCAATTATCGACTTAGAGATTCCTTTTCCTGTTCCTCCAAAAACATATTCCAAAGAAGTCCAGGAAGCTTTCCAGCAGAAAATAAGAGAGCAGTTAATAGCACACAATGCGGTGCTTATAGCTCATTATTATACTGATCCAGAAATCCAAGCTTTAGCGGAGCTAACTGGCGGTTTCGTTGGAGACTCTCTTGAAATGGCTAAGTTTGGTGCTCGTCACTCGGCTAAAACTTTGATCATCGCCGGTGTTAAGTTTATGGGGGAAACCGCCAAAATATTAAGTCCAGAAAAGCGCGTGATAATGCCAACGCTTGAAGCGACTTGCTCTCTAGACTTGGGCTGCCCAGCGGATCAATTTGCTAAGTTTTGCGACGCTCATCCAGATCGTACTGTTGTGGTTTATGCCAACACTTCTGCAGCAGTAAAAGCAAGAGCTGACTGGGTTATCACGAGTTCTATTGCGCTTGATGTGGTTGATTATTTAGATAAGCGTGGTGAAAAGCTGATTTGGGGACCCGATCGTCATCTTGGTAAATACATTCAAGATAAAACCGGTGCCGATATGTTGTTATGGCAAGGTCATTGTATCGTCCATGATGAGTTCAAAACTAAAGCACTGAAACAAACTATTGAAATGTATCCCGATGCTGCGGTATTGGTACATCCAGAATCGCCAAAAGACATTATTGAGTTGGCCGATGTAGTGGGATCAACCTCTCAATTGCTAAAAGCTGCGGTAGAGTTACCTAATCAAAAGTTGATTGTTGCAACCGATAAAGGGATATTCTACAAAATGCAACAGTCTGCTCCGAACAAGACTTTTATCATAGCACCTACGGCAGGAGATGGAGCCACTTGTAAGAGTTGTGCTCAATGCCCATGGATGAAAATGAATGTTTTGGAGAATTTATCAACCATATTTGAGCGATCTGGTGTAGAAATAGAAGTCGATCCGAAGATCGCGTCTAAAGCCTTAGTGCCATTGACAAAAATGGTGGAGTTTGTAAATCGATAGGAGAATAAAGTAAATGAAGCATCGATATAATTTAGTTGTCGTTTTAGCATTATTAATTGGCTTTGCAGCGCCGGCGTTGGCTAATTCATCCGGCTCACTCGCAAAAGCAGTGAACTCTGATTTTCGTAAAGACCAACGAGAAGCGAGGGATCAATATCGTAATCCACAAACGACGTTAGAGTTTTTTGGTTTTCAAGACACTATGACAGTCGTTGAAATTTGGCCAGGCGGTGGTTGGTATACTGATATTTTGGCTCCTGCGTTAAAAGCTAAAGGTAAGTTGATTGCGGCGCATTTCGATGCGGAAAGCCCGGTCGATTATTATAAAAAATCACTAGAGTCGTATAAAAAGAAGATCGCCGCAAATAAAGATTATTTTGGTGATGTAGAAATTACGGTATTTAATCCTCCTAGTAAACTTGCCGTTGCAGCGCCCAACTCTGCCGATATGGTACTGACTTTTCGTAACGTTCATAACTGGTATATGAACGGAGATGAAGCGGCCGTTAGAGCTTCATTTCAAGGTTTTTTCGATGCGTTAAAACCGGGTGGGGTATTAGGTGTGGTTGAGCATCGTTTACCTGAAAAATTGGATCAAGTTGAAAATAAGCGCTCGGGCTATATGAAACAAAGCTTAGTGATTAAATGGGCAGAAGAAGCAGGGTTTAAATTAGTCGCACAATCCGAAATTAATGCTAATCCAAAAGATACCGCGCAGCACCCCAATGGCGTATGGACTTTACCTCCAAGACTTCGAGCGGATGAAGATAAACTTGAGCATTATCGGTCTGTGGGTGAAAGTGATCGGATGACTTTGAAGTTTGTTAAGCCCGCAGTTTTATAGCCAGGTTAAATTTTTTCGGTTGCATAAAAGCTCGGGATTTTTCCGGGCTTTTTTGTTGGACTAAATAACATCAGTGATTTGGTGCGTATTTCAATTTGAGAAGGAACTCCATACCTTGAATTATTGCGATTGCCTTCTTAGTAAAACGTGGTAAGCTGAACTACAATTTAAAGCATCCATTCTTTAATGCTATCTTGTAGGCGTCCTAAGTGGCAGGCTTATCTGCAACTTAAATTAAAATAACGATATAAGTAGGTGGCGGTTTGATTAAAGTATTAATCGTTGATGATCATGACTTAGTTCGCACGGGCATCACTAGGCTTTTAACTGATGTTCAAGGACTAACCATTGTAGGTGAGGCTTCAACTGGTGAAGAGGCCATTGCTAAGTCTCGGGAATTACACCCCAACGTTATATTGATGGATGCGAATATGCCTGGGATCGGCGGTTTAGAAGCAACTCGCCGATTGGTTCGGTATGATCCCGATGTTAAAGTTGTTGTGGTCAGCGTCCATGCTGATGAGCCCTATCCATCTCGTTTTATGCAAGCTGGTGCCGCTGGTTATTTAACCAAAGGTGCAGACATCGAAGAAATGGTCATTGCCATTAAACAAGTGGCGCGTGGTAAACGATATTTAACCCCAGAAATTGCTCAGCAAATGGCGCTTAAACGATTTGACGACAATGAAGATGATCCTTTTGAAATTTTGTCAGAGCGAGAAATGCAAGTGATGATGATGATCACGCGTGGTCAGAAAGTTCAAGATATTTCCGATAAGCTTTGTTTAAGTCCTAAAACTGTAAATAGTTATCGTTATCGATTGTTCGATAAGTTAAATGTCGAAAATGACGTTGAGTTAACTCATATGGCTATTAGACACGGTTTAATCAGCTCTGAAACTATGTAAATTCAGTGCGGAATATTCCGCACTTTTATTATGTCTTCTATAGAACCCCCTAATGAGCTTCCGATTGATAGCTCTTCAGATATCCCATCAGATAACGCAATAGCATTTGACTATAAAGCTTTTCTTAGCCAATTAACTATGGAGCCTGGCGTTTATCGCATGCTCGATAAATCAGGCTCCGTCATTTATGTCGGTAAAGCCAAACACTTGAAAAATAGAGTGTCTAGCTATTTTGTAAAGACGGATTTACCAATCAAAACTCAGGTGATGGTTAAGCAAATCCGCAAAATTGAAATCACTATTACGAATACTGAAACCGAAGCACTAATTTTAGAAAATAACTTCATTAAAAAATGGCGTCCTCGATACAACGTATTATTTAGAGATGATAAATCCTACCCTTATGTCCTACTAACCAAACAATCGTATCCTCGACTTGCTTATCATCGAGGTAAGAAAAAAGAAAAGGGCGAATACTTTGGACCTTTTCCGAGCTCAGGGGCGGTTCGCCAAAGCATGAATTTGGTGCAAAAGCTTTTTAAGGTTCGTCAATGCGAAGATGCAAATTTTAAAAACCGCTCACGGCCTTGCTTGCAGTACCAAATAAAAAGATGCTCAGGCCCATGCGTGAATTTAATTTCAAAAGAAGATTACGCTCAAGATGTTAAACATACGCAAATGTTTTTCACTGGCAAAAGTAATCTTGTCATTGATTCATTGAAACAACAAATGGAAATAGCCTCACAAGAGTTAGCATTTGAAAAAGCTGCGCAAATACGCGATCAAATTGTTGCCATTAATGCCGTAATTGCCAAGCAAGTTATCTCAGGGGTTGAAGTGGATTGTGATGTCTTTGGTCTTGCTATTAATGCTGGTAAAGTCTGTGTTTCGGTACTTTTCGTTCGTCAAGGGAACGTGCTGGGCAATAAACACTTTATTTTGAATTATTTAATGAATCAAACACCTGCTGAAATACTTGAGAGTTTTGTGATGCAATTTTATTTAGCTGATCGAAGTATTCCTGCTGAAGTATTGATCAATCAATCGGATTTTGACGCTAAATTAGTCGCCTCTGCGCTTTCGAATTTGGCCAATAAACGAATAAAAGTGGGGCTCAAAGTCAAAACGTTTAGAGCAGATTGGTTAAACCTTGCACAAAAAAATTCTGAGCAAATGCTCCAAATGGAATTGAATAAGCGCAGCAGTGATTTGCAGCGACTTAACGCTCTGCAAAAAGCGTTAAGTTTAAGTGAGCCTCCGAAAACGATGGAGTGCTTTGATATCAGTCACACTATGGGAGAGGGTACCGTTGCTTCTTGTGTTGTATTTAAAGACGGTTCTCCAGAAAACAAACAATATCGTCGCTTTAACATTCAAAACGTAAAAGAAGGTGATGATTATGCCGCAATAGAACAAGCAGTAACTCGCCGATATGAACGATTATTAAAAGAAAATAAAGAGTTGCCTGATTTAGTCATTATCGATGGAGGTAAAGGTCAACTAAAAGTTGCGGTCAATGCACTTAAAAACTTGGGCCTCGATCAATTAACGCTTATTAGTGTAGCCAAAGGAACTGAGCGAAAAGCAGGTATGGAACAAATATTTTGGCCGGAAAACAAAGTGGCCATAGTTATTGATGCCGATAATCCAGGGTTGCATTTATTGCAACATATACGAGATGAGTCTCATCGATTTGCAATTGCTGGACACCGTGCAAAGCGAGGAAAAAAACGAAATCAATCGTGGTTGGAACAAGTGCCCGGAGTTGGCCCTAAAAAGCGCCAAGAATTATTACAATCTTTTGGTGGACTCCAAGGAATAGAAAGTGCCTCTTTAGCTGATTTAAAGCGAGTGAGCGGAATAAATAACGAATTAGCTGAGAAAATTTACCATTTTATTCGATCTAAATAGACTCTTTGATTTCATCACTTGGTTGTTTTCAGTATCATAGCGAAGCTAGCCAGCCATAAAGATAATAAATCACATAAGAGTCAACATGAACATCCCAAATGCATTAACCCTGTTTAGAATCATCATGATACCAGTATTTATTGTGGTGTTTTATTTACCCGTGGAGTGGAACTTTAAAGTGGCAGGGCTGATTTTTGCGATTGCAGGATGGACTGATTGGTTTGATGGCTATATCGCTCGCCGCTTTAACATGACTTCAAGATTGGGTGCATTTTTAGATCCGGTTGCAGATAAATTAATGGTTACGATATCGATCATCATGGTGGTTGAGCTCTACAATACCGCTTGGATAGCACTCCCTGCGTTAGCCATAGTGGCCAGGGAAATTACCATCACCGCATTAAGAGAGTGGATGGCAGAATATGGAAATGCTCAAGAAGTAAAAGTTGGTTTTGTTGGAAAAGTAAAAACCTTATGGCAGCTTGGTTCAATTTTCTTCTTGATTTTAGGGGGCGCTAATCCGCCATTAGTTACGGTATTTGATGAATCTTTATTCGTTTGGGCGGGGTATTTTTCGCTTTATGTATCATTGATTTTAACTTATTGGTCGGGTGCTATTTACTTGAGAGCTGCATGGCCGTATTTGGTATCGAAAAAATAGCCATTGAATGCCTCATTCTAAAACTAACTTATTGTTTTTGAATAAGAAATATACTGAGTTTAAAAATTATAAAAAAAGTAAAGTAAGGTGCTTGACAGAAAAAATCCACAATGTACAATGCACCGCACTTAAGGCGACGCGGGAATAGCTCAGTTGGTAGAGCACAACCTTGCCAAGGTTGGGGTCGCGAGTTCGAGTCTCGTTTCCCGCTCCAAGTTTTCTGAGTTGATGTTAGTTCAGCATATGAGTTAACCTTAACTTGCTCCGAAAGGAGCCTCGAAACCTCGAAATTTAGTATCAAGTTTCGGGGTTTTTTTGACTTGATTAAGTAACTTTGTAAAATCATAACCCTTTCTTTGGCAACAAAGATGGCTGGGTGGCAGAGTGGTCATGCAGCGGACTGCAACTCCGTGTACGCCGGTTCGATTCCGACCCCAGCCTCCATATGATTGACAATGCCCGGGTGGCGAAATTGGTAGACGCAAGGGACTTAAAATCCCTCGGTGGTAACACCGTGCCGGTTCGACTCCGGCCCCGGGCACCATTCTTTAGTTTTTATTCCTATCCTATTACTTACTGATCTGCGAACAAAGCAGGTTATTGACTCTATCCTTGAATAATTTGGTGTTCTCTTTGGGGAAAATTAATTTATAACCATCATTTATCTCCACAAAAACAGTTTTCGTCTATAATAATCAAAAGTTTTATGAAACTATAAAATATTGATTTTGAAACCTTTTCTGCGCATTTCTATAACCATTTTATTCCTGCTTTTGGTGGGTAGAGTTTTCGCTGAGCAAAAGTATTTTAATCATTTACTAGATGGCAAAGGATTAGCACAAAATACCGTCCAAGCCATGTATCAAGATTCTCGTGGTTTTCTATGGATCGGTACCCAAGGTGGCGTTCATTTATTCGATGGACAAAAGTTCACGATCTTTCAGCAAAGCTTAAATAGTGAGTTAGGTCTAGCTGACAATTATGTCATTGATATCACTTCCGATCAGTTAGGAAATATTTGGGTTTTATCCTTAACCGGGGTCAGTAAGTTTTCATTTCAGAAAATGCAATTTGAGAAAAAAATCGTGTTCGGAGATGAGTCTGAAATCGCATTTGCCGAAAGGTTAGCGTGGTCAAGTGATGGATATTTGATTTTAATCAATATTAACCAAATTTATACTTTTGATGTAAACATAGAAAAGTTAATCGAGAAGCAAGAGCATGAATTTGTTCATCATATTAAAAAGCAAGCCGGTATCGAGTTTGATTGGTTTATAGTTGATAACTGGTTAATTCAAAATAGCGAAGATCTTTTCAAATCTGAATTGCCTTCTGAATTAGCCAAAGAAGCTCTCGTTTCTTTGGCGACCTCTATAGGTGTTTTATTTTTAAGTAATGATTCACTATATCTTTTTAGCAAAGAAAGTGGGTGGAGTTTACTAAGTAAAAAAAGTGATTTTACTCAAATAGAACCCGTGTCAATGACTATAGATTTAGACGGTTTTTTATGGATTGCAGGAAAGCAAGGTAAGCTTATTCAATTTGATATTCATTCTAAAGAACTGACTATATTCGGACAATATGAAACTAGAATAACCGATCCTACTTTTACGAGTGTTATCGTTACTCAGAATAATTTTTTATGGGTTGCTACCGCAAGTTCTGGAGTGTTTTATAGAAACTTGTCTGGACAAAACTTTCTGTTCTTAAACAATCAATTACCCGGTTTAGAGACAATGGGGCAAAATATTAGAGATATCGAATCTAATGGAGAGGCATTACTTATTGGTAGTGACGATGGATTAAGTCTTTATGATTTACAAAGAAAATTGATTTCCGCATTTTTCGATACAACACGCGTACTTGCTATTTTAAAGTTAAGTCAACAGCGTGCATTAGTTTCAACAGAGTCAGGGCTTTTTATTGTTAATATGACTGAACAATCGATTGAAATGATTAAACAGTTAAATGCATTTGAAGTTCGAAGTATGGCACTGTTGAATGACATGGTTGTCTTGGGAACTAGGGCACAAGGCGTCATAGTCATTGATGCTGATTCTTTAAATATTATTTTTCAAGAAAGTTTGGCTTTTCAAAAAAATATTGCCCGAGATCCGATGGTGTTAGAGTTGTTTGTCGACAGTCATAGTCGACTTTGGGTAGGGCATATTAATGGACTGGAGCTTTGGGACGGCCTATTAAATATACAGCAACAGTCAGTAATTAATAAGCGAATAATTTATAGAGATATGATTATAAGAGATGTTGTAGAAGTATCACCTGAACATTTTTTTATTGCTTCCCATCAAGGCTTGAAAGAATTAAGGCTTTTACATCAAAATGAAATTGAATTCAAAGAATATGCTCAATCTGAGGGGCTTAGAGATTCTACTATCTACGCGATATCTGTTCTTGATGATCGATATGTTTGGTTTTCTTCAAATAGCGGTCTCGGTTATTTAGATTTATTTACAGGGTCGATTTATACTTTTTCTGATGACTCAGTTTTAGGTCAGTTAGAATTTAATGGAAATTCGATTGAACAACTTAATGGGCATATATATTTTGGCGGGATTAATGGAATTACTTCGATAGATTCTGTTTCAAAGGTTGATTTTACAATATTTAATGCTTGGTTAAAGCTGTTAAGAGCAGGAAATAATTTTTCTGATGAAAACCATTTTCCAAATGAAAAAATAACCTTTCCACCAGAAAATGATACTTTAAGCTTTGAGTTTGTAAATAATTATTTAAACCCAAACGTAAAAAGAGAATTCCGGTATCGAATTAATAATCAGCCATGGATTAATTTGGGAGAAGTTTCTCAAATTGTGTTGGCTGGACTGCAAGCAGACACTTATCTTTTACAAGCTGAGTCACGAGTTAATAACTCAAATTGGCAATCCATTAAAAACCCAATCACTATTACTATTGAACAAGTTTTTTGGAAAACAAAATGGGCCTATTTACTTTTTACCATTATTTTGAGTTTGCTATTTGCTCTATTTTGGATCCAAGAGCAAAGGCGTCGCAATTTAAGGAAGTTAGCTAATCAAAAAATAGCAGAAAGTGAGTTGCGAATGAAACTGGCGTTGAAAGCTTCGGATCTTGGTTTGTGGGATTGGCAAAAACACCTGAATAAAGTTGTTCGTTATAATACCGAGCATTTGTTTGATGCTTCCTCTGCTAATAACGATGGCTTTGAAAGAGATGATTTTGATTATATGGATCAGTGTATTCATCCATCTGATATAGAGCTATTGAAGAAGGAGCGGGATAGGTTTATTAAAGAAAAAGATGATTTTGATGTTCAGTATCGCGTTATGGGAAGAGATGGCACTTGGCATTGGATTCATGATCGTGGAAAAGTAATGGAAGAAGACTCGGAAGGCAATGTTATTCGAGCCAGCGGAACTTTTTCGGATATAACCCAAATGAAGCGATCTCATTTAGAGGCTGTGTTATCTAACGAAATTATTCGTAGTATGGCCGAAGCCGTTGTTGTATTAGATAAAGAGCGATTGGTAAGTTTTGTTAACCCCGCCTTTTCTAGAATCACAGGATATCGATATCAAGATGTAATACAGCAAAAACTTGTTAGTTTGCGTTCGAGCAAACATGCGCCGCAATTTTATGACAAATTGTGGGAAGATCTTGAGAAAATGGGCAGTTGGTATGGAGAGCTTTGGTTAAAGTGTGAGAATGGCAAAGATATTTACTGTAACTTAGAGGCTTTTTATATTCGGGATGAAGAGCTCGAAGAGCACCTTACGGTTATGGTTATTAATGATATTTCTGAGAAGCGACGTGCCGAAGAAGAATTAAATTATTTAGCTAGGTTTGATTCGTTAACCAAACTGCCCAATCGAAATTTATTTTTAGATAGGTTAGAACATGCTCTGGCTTTAGCGAGAAGGCATTCTCATAATCTTGCAGTATTGTTTATTGATCTCGATGGATTTAAAAAAGTTAATGACTCTTATGGACATCAAGCCGGAGACTTATTGCTTAAAAATGTTGCTCAGTCAATTCAATCTTGTATTCGAGCCGAAGACACTTTAGCAAGATTGAGCGGAGATGAATTTGTTTTGATTATTGAAGAGTTCAAAGACATTAAGGATATAACCGCTGTTGCTGATAAAGTATTACAGAAACTAAGAATGCCTGTGAAAATAGGGCCCAATGAAGTAGTAGTAACATCGAGTATCGGCATTGCAGAGTTTCCAAAAGATGCTAAAGATAGCCAAGAACTAATAAAGTTTGCTGACACGGCTATGTATGATGCCAAGAACAAAGGCAAAAATAAATATTCAAAGTATGCCAAAGAGATGCATGCCGACCTTATTCATAGGATGAGTATTGAAAATTATTTAAGACATGCCTTAGATAATAATGAACTTTACTTACTGATCCAACCGATTGTTTCGATTAGCTCTGAAAAGGTTGTCGGTGGAGAGGCGTTAATTCGTTGGAGAAACGACACTCTTGGCGAAGTTTATCCATCAGATTTTATTCCTCTTGCTGAAGAGACGGGCTTAATTATCGATATCGGATACTTTGTTATCGAGCGTGCTTGTGATTTTATAAATAATATCAAGCATAAGCTTCATCGTGATGTTTATATTTCTGTCAACGTTTCTGTAAAGCAGATTGTTCATGAGAATTTTACCAAAAATGTTGAAAATATTTTGCTTAAGAAAAATGTTTCTCCAGAAAAAATTCGTATCGAAATAACTGAAACGGTGCTTATGGCTAATATCGCTCATACTATGTCAGTCATCGAACAGCTCCGCTCGCTCGGTTTTAACCTATCTGTTGATGATTTTGGTACAGGTTACTCTTCATTGAATTATTTAAAGCGTTTGGAAGTAAACGAGCTGAAAATAGACCGAGAGTTCACTAGTGATATTGTTAGTGTCGACACCGAAGAAACTATTGTTAATGCGATTATCGGATTAGGTAAAAGCTTTTCTATGGATATAGTAGGAGAAGGCGTTGAAGATACCACTCAACTTAGGTATTTGAAACAGCATGGTTGTGACAAGGTGCAAGGCTTCTTGTTTAGTACTCCTTTAAATGAATCAGATTTTTTGGAGTTTTTAACTAACGACAATGAACTTAAAATATACTTTCAGTAAATTGCTATGAAAAACAATTCAGTTTTCTATCAAGTTTCCATTGCCGATCCGGTAATGCATGTGTTCGATGTTACCTTAAGGTTTAACTCTCAGTCAGAGCATGTTTTTTTATCTTTACCTAATTGGATACCCGGTAGCTATATGATTCGAGACTTTGCGATGAATATTACTGCAATCAGCGCAAAGAATAAGAATAACCAAACGATTAAAGTAACAAAAATTGCAAAATCCGCTTGGAAATTAAGCAAGTGTGAAGGCTTAGTAGATGTATATTATCAAGTTTATGCGTTTGATTTATCAGTTCGAAGTGCTTTTTTAGATCCCTCTCGCGGATTTTTTAACGGAACCAGCATGTTTTTAGCGGTACAAGGCTTAGAAAACCATGATCATCAGGTTGTTATTGTAAAAAACGCTTGGATGAAAGAGCGTCAGTGGAAAGTTGCTAGTTCAATGCTTCTGATTAAGGAAGAACATTCGGGTTGGTTATTTCAAGCTGATGATTACGATGAGTTAATTGATCACCCGTTTGAATTAGGTCAAATCATCGAGCATGGGTTTGAAATCATGGGCACGCCTCATAAACTGATTTTTAGTGGTGTGATGCCCGATGATATTCCCAATGAGTTTTTAACTGAGTTGTCGAATGACTTAACTCTCCTCTGTAAACAGCAAATTAAAATGTTTGGCTCCTTACCTAGTTGTGTCGACCAGTATCTTTTTTTAGTGATGATACTGCCCAATGGGTATGGTGGTCTAGAGCACCGAAGCTCAACGGCTTTGCAATTTAGTGAGTCTGCTTTTAATCGAATTAAAGACGGAAAATTGAGTAAAGAGTACATCGACTTTTTAACGCTGTGTTCGCATGAATACTTTCACACTTGGCATATTAAACAAATTAAACCGGCTGTGTTTTTACCTTATGACTTGAATCAAGAATCTTATACTCGCCAACTATGGATTTTTGAAGGATTTACTTCTTATTTTGAAGATAGAGTTTGTTTTGATGCTGGTGTTATCGAAGAGTCCCAATACTTAAACTTGGTAAGCGAAGTGGTAACTCGAGTTTATCGAGGAAAGGGAAGACAGAGCCAGTCAGTTGCTGAGTCGAGCTTAGATGCGTGGACAAAGTTTTATAAACAAACTGAAAATGCCCCCAATGTGATAGTGAGTTATTACGCTAAGGGTAAGCTGATCGCGTTATGTTTGGACTTATTGATCCGCGTTTCTACAGAAAATACAGAATCGCTTTATCAAGTTATGCAGTATTTATGGCAACACTATGGCTCACAAAGTATTGGAGTGGATGAAGGAGTACTTGATCAGTATTTAGTAAATCAATATGAGCTAATCGATGAATCATTCTTTAAACTTTATGTCTACGGGACCGAAGAATTACCCTTACAAAGTCTTCTTGAAAAGGCCGGAGTCAGTTGGTCGGAAGGGAACATCAGTTCACTGAAACAACTCTCCGGAAAAGCAGCTGAAATCACGGTTACACTAGGAGCAACAATTAAAGATGTTCCTGCTGGGGCCGAAGTGGTTACCGTATATAAAGATTCAATGGCGCATAAACTGTCACTATGCACGGGCGATGTATTGATCGCATTGAATAACCGACAAGTGCTAGCTCGAACGCTAGAAGATGAATTTGCTAAGTTTAAACAAGGCCAATCTATAGAACTGCATTTCTTTCGAAGAGGTCGACTTCAAACAACCAATGCCACAGCTCAAGCCACAGAGTTTAATTTAATTACTCTGTCTACGACTGAAGAAGCAGAGATTAACTGGCTCACACAAAACAGTCTCTTGAACTTGGATGATTGAAATCAAGCTATACCTCTTTATAATGGTGCACGATTTGAAGTCAGAGTGCTTAAAAAGAGGCCTAGATGAAAGTTATTTCTTTTAACATCAACAGTATTCGTGCAAGAAAGCATCAATTGGAAAAAGTGATTGAATTGCACCGACCTGATGTTATTTGCTTGCAAGAAACTAAAGTAGCAGATGAAGACTTTCCACACGCGGATTTTTCCGATTTAGGCTATCACTTTGAAATACACGGTCAAAAGGGCCATTATGGCGTAGCCACTTTATCGCTACAAAAGCCGCTTGAAGTTCAAAAGGGGTTTTCGACCGATGATGAAGATGCACAAAAAAGAACCTTGATTACTTTGCATGGATCAAGCGATAAAACAGTTCGTATTTTTAATGGTTACTTTCCTCAAGGGGAAAGTCGCGATCACGCCACTAAATTTCCGGCTAAGGCCAAGTACTATGCTGATTTAATTGAGTTTCTAAATAACACTCAAGATGAACATTATATTGTGCTAGGTGATTTTAATATCAGCCATCAAGATATTGATATAGGTATTGGCGAGCCAAATCGTAAGCGTTGGTTAAAAACGGGAAAGTGCAGCTTTTTACCAGAAGAACGCGAGTGGCTGAATAAGGTAATGGATTTTGGTTTAGTCGATACCTTCAGACATTTTTATCCAGAAGTAAATGATCGTTTCAGCTGGTTTGATTACCGCAGTAAAGGCTTTGAAGATGAGCCAAAAAGAGGGCTTAGAATCGATTTGATTTTAGCTAGTAAGGCGTTAGCACAGTCAGTTAAATCTGCGGGTATTGATTATGAGGTGCGCGGCATGGAAAAGCCTTCTGATCATTGTCCTATTTGGAGTGAGTTTGAGTTGTAATTTCTTTTTAATTGGTTAATGGTTTTAGAGATTGCCACGCCTCTATTCCTCGTGCTTCCTGAAAAGTTTAAGTTCGATCTCTCCAAGCTTTCAATTTGAGGATTGGCTTTTGGGCCATTTTTTTGATTATGTAAGTGATTCGATTCGAATGCAAAAAATGATATTGTTTGACATTAAACTATTTTGTCTATATATTGCACACCTAGCTTGAAAGTAAGTCTAATTTTACAACCTCCATTTCGTCGTATTCTTCGTCCTGTAGTTTCTAAATTTCAATTTATATTTCCCGCTTATTCATGCCTTGTGAAGGCAATTTTACACTTTAATTACAGGATATTTATCATGTCTAATACAACTACTGGAACCGTAAAATGGTTCAACGAATCTAAAGGTTTTGGATTTATCGAGCAAAAGTCTGGCCCAGACGTATTCGCACACTTTAGCGCAATTGTGAGTTCTGGCTTTAAAACTTTAACTGAAGGCCAATTGGTTGAGTTCCGAGTAACTCAAGGTCAAAAAGGCCCACAAGCAGAGAATATCGTAGCTATCTAATCGATCTCTACTGTTTTAAAAGGCAAGCTATTGTAGCTTGCTTTTTTTTTGCATCAGATTAAAAAGTAATTAACCTGTCCGACAACAGATCATCGATGCGCAATCGCGCCTTTTTGTACTCCTTCATAAGCTTTAAGAGTTACTTTGTCGGTTCTTACTTGATCTGAAATAAGCGCTAATAAATGTTCAGCAATCAGTTCTACTGTGGAGTCGGTTTCTAGCAAATCACAAACGCTTTTAGGTACAATCAACTCAAATTTTCCTTGGTTAGCTTCATAACCTAATTTGTAATAAGGTTTACCTTCAATTTCTAATTCTTCTTGAATATCTTCTTCGGTAATTAAGTAAATGTCTTGCCATTTATCAGAGATAAATTGCTCTAAGGTTTTATCCCTCTGTGCATTTCTAAACACTTGTATTTTTGAGCGGTGGCCGTGTGCAATCCGTTGGCAGTCACCAAAGTGTTTTTTGAGTCCGTGTGCATAATGATAATAAGCGCCATCAATGGCTTCTTCTCTTAAATGAATAACTAGGTTAGCGACATTGCTTGGTAAAATAGCTTTTATTTTTTCTACTAAAAAAGGAACCACCGTCGCAATGGTTATATCGCTCGCTGGAATTTTCACAATCGCTTGGCTAGGTGAAGTGTGACGATAGTGTAAATCGTTCTCAGTTTTTGCATTGAACACCACTTGGCCCTGATGCTCATAAATACTCACGCCTGGATTATGCTGAGGTACAGCAAACTTATGGTCAATCAGTTCGTCGGTTAAGGCTTTAATCTGCTTTTTGACGTGAGCAAAGTCAAATATCATGCCTTGCTCATCAAGTTCGCCGGTAAGTTCTACATCCATAATCCAACTTTCACCCACTATTCCGCGCTGCGCATGGAAGTAGGCAAAATCAATAACCGTTAATTGATCGACAAATAGTGTAATAGTTGACATGAATGAGACTCAAAATCAGTTAAATCCTGCGCTTGCATTGTGTACAATAACCGGCTTTGAATTGAGCCGAAAGGCGCTAGCAAGCGATTCAGCTGCATTTTAGCACAGCAGCCATACTGCGAATAACAGGAGTTCTATAAATATGACTCAATACCACATATATGCCATGGGAAATGCGCTGGTTGATATTGAAATTGAAGCAACCGCTGCACAATTGAGTGAACTGGCGGTAGAAAAGGGCGTGATGACTCTAGTTGATCAAGAGCGACAAAAATTTTTATCAGCGAATTTACCCGGAACTCATCATAGCCGAGCTTGTGGTGGTTCAGCGGCTAATACCGTTATCGGTGCCGCTAAACTAGGCGCTAAAACCTATTACTCATGCAAAATCGCTCAAGATGAAGTGGGCGACTTTTACACCCAAGACCTTCATAACGAAGGTGTCAGTTCTAATTTAGATGTTCAGTCTCGAGAACTAGGGGTAACAGGGCAGTGCCTGGTGTTTATTACGCCCGATGCAGATCGAACCATGAATACTTTTTTAGGAATTTCTGGTGAGCTTGGCGAAGCGGAAATTAATTTCGATGCTTTGTCGCAGTCGCAGTGGTTATATATTGAAGGTTATTTGGTGAGTAGCCCTTCGGCGCAAGAGGCTGCGATTATGGCCAAAGCGCATGCTGAATCAATAGGAGTTAAAACCGCCTTTTCATTGTCTGATCCGAATATGGTGAGGTTCTTTGGCGATGGTATTAAAACTATGATTGGCAAAGGCGTTGATTTGTTATTTTGTAATCAAGAAGAAGCTCTTGAGTTTACTAAAGCATCTTCGTTAGAAGACGCCTCTGAACAATTAAAAGCGGTTGCTAAACAATTTGCAATTACCCTGGGTGCCAAAGGCGCTTTATTGTTTGATGGCAAAAACTTTATCAATGTTGAAGGCTTTGCGGTAAAAGCTATTGATACCAACGGTGCCGGAGATTTATTTGCGGGAGCTTTCCTGTTTGGTATTTCTCAAGGTTTCGACTTTGCTAAAGCAGGAAAACTAGCAAGTTTTGCATCATCACGATTAGTCACCCAGTTTGGGCCTCGATTAACGATTGAAAAGATGCAAGAAGTTAAAGCCTTTTTAAAGGAGCTCTAATCGCATGAAAGAATTATGGATCATGCGTCACGGTGATGCCGAGTGGACTGCTCCTTCTGATGATTTACGAGCATTGTCATCAGTTGGTTGCCTTGAAGTTGCCTCGGTTGCGAAAAAACTCAATTTAGAAGGCTCTGCTGTTTTTTGGCACAGTCCTTATTTACGTGCAGAGCAAACGTTTCAGCATTTCATTGAAAACAGCAATGTAACGCCAGAATTAATAGAAGAGCAAAGTTTGTTAACGCCAGAAGCTGATCCTGCTTTATTGTTTGAGTTGATAGAGGCGTATGAGCATGAGCGATTATTTTTAGTCAGTCACATGCCTATCGTTTCTCGCATTTTAAAAGCACTTACACAAGATGAACGCTTATTGCCTTTCGTAACCGCACAAATTGTTCATTTAAAGAAAAAACCTAATGATATTAAATGGAACTTAGAAGCCATTTATTCGCCCGATCAAATAAAATAATTGAAATTAAAGATGTTAGCTAAAACTCAAAAACAACCAAAACGTGCTGGAAATATTAGAACAAGTTATTTAACGTTTTTATCTTGGGGTATCACGTTTTATTACAGTATTAAAGCAATGGTTACGGCCACTTTTAAACGCGATCCTAGAGAGCACATTGATCGTGTTATTCGTCAGTGGGCGAGTGCATTATGTGATGTGATAGGGCTTACTATTAATGTGCATGGTCGGGTTAATGTTGAATCGGGTAAACCTTGTATTATTATGTGTAATCACACAAGTACCTACGATATTCCGGTTAGCTTCCTAGCAATTGATGGCAGTTTAAGAATGCTTGCGAAAAAGGAATTATTTAAGATACCGGTGTTTGGTCGCGCTATGAAAATGTCGGAGTTTGTATTTATTGATAGAAACGATCGGCAGCAAGCAAAAATTGACCTAGAGCACGCCAAAGAAAAAATGGAGTCTGGCATTCAAATATGGATTGCTCCCGAAGGAACACGTTCTAACGATGGTCAGTTATTACCCTTTAAAAAAGGCGGTTTTCATTTGGCTTTAAATACAGGAGCGACCATTGTTCCTATGGTAATAAAAGGTATCAATCAAGTTTTACCGAATAAGTCATTTCGGTTTAACTTAAATAAATCGGTCGATGTGTTAATTGGGGAACCTATCGACGCCAGTGAGTTTTCACTCAAATCGCGTGCTGCATTAACAGCGCAGGTCTATGATAGTATGCAAGCTTTATTAAATAAGCCGCTTGAGCAAAAGCATGAATGATACGCAAATAACTAAAGAGCAACTTACGGCTGCAAAAGCGCAGTTAGACACCATTACTGATTGGTTAAGATGGACCACATCGCAGCTGAATCAAGCCGATGTGTTTTTTGGCCATGGTACTGATAATCCGTGGGATGAATCGATGGCTTTAGTGTTACAAGCCTTGCACTTGCCTTTTGATTTGCCAGAGCTTTTGTATCAATCGAAAATAACAACCGAAGAAAAAGATCAAATTTGTGAATTTATTGAAAAGCGGATTAATCATCGTAAACCTTTAGCTTATATAACTAATCAAGCTTATTTTTGTGAATTGCCTTTTTATGTTGATGAGCGCACCTTAGTACCTCGCTCACCGATAGGTGAACTGATCCAAAATCAATTTGCAGGTTTAATAGATCCTGACCAAGTACACTCAATTTTAGATTTATGTACTGGCAGCGGTTGTATCGCTATAGCCAGTGCTTATGCTTTTCCAGATGCTATGGTTGCTGCTAGTGATTTATCAGAAGATGCATTAGAGGTTGCTGCTATTAATGTAGAGCAGCATCAACTGGAAGAACGAGTGTGTTTGTATCACAGTGACTTGTTCGAACAAATTCCACAGCAACAATTTGATATTGTTGTCTCTAATCCTCCTTATGTTGATGCTGAGGACTTAGCTGATATGCCACAGGAGTTTCATCAAGAACCCGAAATGGGTTTAGGCTCAGGCATTGATGGTTTAGAAATTACTAAAAAAATTCTACAGCAAGCGCATCATTATTTAAGCGATAATGGCATTCTTATAGTTGAAGTAGGTAATAGCTGGCCAGCGTTACAAGAAACTTATCCAGAGCTTGAGTTTTGTTGGCTCGAGTTTGAAAAAGGTGGCGACGGTGTTTTTATGCTGACCAAAAATCAGCTTGAGGAACTTAATCGGCAAGGTTAAGTTAGAAACGAATTGTAGTTTTAACTAAGATCATAAGGCGCTCAAAATGAATAATAAAAACACGCCGAAATCTTTATCTGTTGCGGTGGTTGGTGGGGGTATTAATGGTTTATGTTGTGCCTGGCAATTGGCGCAAGAGGGCCACAAAGTAACATTATTTGAAGCCGAGCAATTGATGGCAAAAACCAGTATTGCCTCGACAAAGCTTTTACACGGCGGTTTACGCTATTTAGAACACTTCGAATTTCGTTTAGTCAAAGAATCGTTGGCAGAGCGACATTGGTGGCTTGAACAAGTACCATCGTTAACTCGTCGTTTACCTATCATTTATCCTATCTATCATCACTCTCGAGCGCGTTGGAAAATTAAACTGGGTTTGTGGCTTTATGATTTATTAGCTGGTTATAAGGGTATAGGAAAACATCGTTGGCTCACGCCAAAGCAAGTGAAACGATGTTCTCCTCATTTAATTCAAGAAGGACTTAAAGGAGCTTATTTATTCTCTGATGGACAAATGGATGACAGAGCACTTGGATTGTGGGTAGCGGAGCAATGTCAAATACTAGGTGTAACCATTTTAGAAAACTCACCAGTTGAGCAAATCAGTGAGGAGGCTGTCGTCACCGTAGCCGCGGCTAGGCTCAGTTTTGACCGAATAGTGAATGTAGCTGGGCCTTGGAGTGTAGAGTTACTTAACCAGTCAGATATTAACCACACTCATAAACTTGATTTAGTGCGTGGCAGTCATTTATTGCTACCACATGTCAGTAAATTTGGTCATTTGCTTGAAGTGCCAAACGAATCAAGAATTGTTTTTGTGTTGCCATTTAAAGGACAAACCTTGTTAGGAACAACAGAAGTGAGGCAATCAATCAACGAACCCATTGAGTGTAGTCAGCACGAAAAAAATTATTTACTCAATGTGTACAACCACTACTTTGAACCCGATTGCTTTCGTAAAGATATTAAAGGATCGTTTGCGGGACTTAGGCCATTATTATCAGGTAGCGAGTTAGTCACAAAAGCCAGCCGTGAGTATCAGGTGATAAGGTTCAACAAGTTGATTAATGTGTTTGGAGGTAAGTGGACTACAGCCCGTGCACTAGCCAGAAAAGTCGTGACAAAAGTGGTTGAGTAACTTTCAAAGAGAACATGAATATGAAATTCGGTGGTGTAGTAGAACTATTTAAATCACACTCTTCTAAATTTTATATGATTCATTTAATAGTTTTTACTATTACGGTAGCGTGCATATTAATGAATGGCCCAATGCGAGGTGGATTGCCAATAGATACCACTGCTATTGAGCGCATGAATTTTATTGTTGATAACAAAGGTATTTGGCAAGTATCGTGGTTAATATGGATGCTTTCTGCAATAGGACTATTTATTTTCTGTGCTATTTTCAAAAGTTTGTTAAAGCCAACAACGACTACCACCGTTGCTTTGTCATTGGTTGCAATGGGAATTGCGCCTGACCTGATTGCTGAAGTTCTTTACGCTTTTGTCATGCCAGAAACTATCGTGAGGTTTTCAGAGCAAAACTATTTTGAGTTTTTAGAGATCATATCTATGCATTTGACCGGCTTTCTAGGAAATGGTTTGTATAATTTAGGTGGAATGGGCTTAACAATTGCGGCCATTAATCAAGGATTGATTAAATCTTGGGTAGCAATGTGGGGTTTAATCGCATGGACTTTGGGATTGATGCTTAGTGTATCTGTTGCGTTTGGTTCAATATTTATGGCTGAAATTTTTACTGCAACCAGTATGGTTTTAAGCACACTTTGGATGCTAGTAATCGCTTACAAAGTGTTACCAAGATGACAGAGTATTCGGTTGTAAAATTAGTACATTTAGGAGCCTTGGTGTTTTGGTTAGGGCCTGCACTTGGCGCTTGGATTGTTTTAAAAGCGACAGAAAATAAGGTAAAGGATAATCGTGCATTAAGTAGCCATCCTCTTTTTAAAGAAATAAACCGGATATTCTATTTAATGGTTGCGGTTGAACACTTAGCCTTTGCCGCACTATTGATTTCAGGTTTTTATATGGCTTATTTGTATCAATGGTTTCATCATGATTGGTTGGTACAGAAACTATGGGTTGTATTTTTAATCATTGTTCCTTTAGAAATTGTCGATATTGCGCTAGGGAATTGGTTAGTTAGCAATGCTTCTAAAAAACTCTTTAACGAACAAAAGTTAACTAAGCTAGAAGAAAAAGCAGTCGCGTTTTACCATGGAGTATTCACCCAAACCGCTCTAATACTGATTCCATCTTCGACTGTTATTGTGATGTTTTTAGCAATAAGTAAGCAAAATTTTTAGTGTTTTAATATTTCTACAGATTAAATAATATAAATAAAAATATTAAAGTTAAAAAACTTAGAAACAGGGCTATATCTGACCCAATTATGCGAAAGGGCGGTGCCCATCAAAAGTCCACCAAAGCTTTGCGCAAAAGTGAAAGTCAAAAGCTCCAACAGGAGCTTTTGTCGTTTTAAAAAGTTATTTTTGACTTAGTTTTAACTTAGCAAGTTTATAAATTCAGTTTTAGGCAACGGCTTTGAAAACAAATAGCCTTGGGCGTAATCACAACCTAAGTCTTTAAGTGTTTGTTTTTGCTCTTCCGTTTCTATTCCTTCTGCTATAACTTTAAGGTTAAGCTGGTGCGCCATTTTTATAATAGCTTCACACATAAAGTATTCATCACTATTTTTAGTCAATGTTTGAATAAATGAACGATCAATTTTTAAGTAGTCAAAAGGAAATTGTCGTAAATAGGATAATGAAGAGTAACCAACACCAAAGTCATCAAGCGATATTTTGAACCCATTATTGCGCAATTCAATTAATGTGTTTGCGACACCTTGCTCCATAACCATAGACTCTGTCACTTCTAAAGTGATGTTTTTGGTTGCAGATAGTTTTTTATGCCAACCTTGAAGCTTATTGAGTTTCAATTGAACCGGCGATACATTAAGGCTAACTTCAAGGTCTGCATTGTGATTCTGTTTGACCTCTTCAAGAAAATTAAGAGCTTGATGGAATAATTCATTACCGAGATCATTAATCAGTCGAGTTTCTTCCAACAGAGATATAAATGTGTCGGGTGCTACCATGCCTCGAGTAGGTGAGAGCCAGCGAACCAATGCTTCGGCTTTTTCGATTTTTTCACTGTTAAGATTGATTATAGGTTGGTAAAAAAGTTCGAACTCATCGTTTTCAATACCCTGCCTGATGTCGGTAAGTAACGACATGCGGTTGAGCGCCGCTTGATGCATGGCTTTGGTAAAGTAGTGGAACTGATTCTTTCCTTTGCTTTTGGCCTCATACATAGCTTGGTCAGCATTTTTTAACAACCTAGTAGTATCAGCATGTTCCGTGTAGTCATTTGGAAATAGGGTAATGCCAATACTTGCTGAAATGTAGATTGGTGAATCATTAAGGTAAAATGGTTGAGTGAGTACTTCTAACATTTTTTGTGCGATATATTCGGCGCTAATATTTTCAGATAGGTTATTAATCACCACCGTAAATTCATCACCTCCAAGCCGAGAAAGCGAGTCTGATTTTCGAATACAACTTAGCAAACGCTCAGTCACTTTCTTTAATAGCAAATCTCCCTGATCGTGGCCCATTGAGTCATTGACTTCTTTAAAGCCATCAAGGTCAATCAGCAATAAAGCGAAACGTTGTGGCCTTCGTTCGTGTTGTTTCAGTAGCTGCGAAAGTCTGTCTTGAAATAAGCGTCGATTAGGTAATTCTGTTAAATAGTCAAAATGCGCTTGTTTCCAAATAACCTGCTCGTTCTTTTTTAGTTGCCTTGAATGTTTTCTAATTTGGAACAGCCATAATAATGCTGAGGTGAGTAATACCGACATAAAAATAGTAATTTGAATGGTACGAGTGAAGTCTTCAGAAATATCAAATTTTACCCTCCTCCATGAGTTCTCGATTTGCTTTTTTTGCTCATCTGTTAGTTCAGTGATGAGCCGGTTAAAAATGTCAACTAATGGTTGGCGATCTTTTCTTACGCCAATACCCAATTGAATTTTCGAAAGCTCATCAAATTGCCCGTTTATTTTTAAACTGGTAAACCCATGTTCTTGAATAGCGTAACCAGCTAAATGCAATCCACTGAAAAAACCAAAAAATTCACCATTATTAACTTTTTTTAGGCCTTCTAGTCTGTTTGACACTTCAATTATCTGCATTTCCGGATATCGAGCTCTCAATAGGTCAACATATGAGTAACCTTTAATCACCCCCAGTTTTTTGTCACTGGTCGCTAAAGAGGAGAGCCTTGAAATAAAAAACTTTTCTTGTGTGGTCACAACAACAAACGGGATTTCAACGTATTTCTCGGTAAAGTATAAAAAGCTTTTTCTTTCAGGTGTTTCGCCAGCTAAGGAAATTATATCGCATTTTCCTAATTGAATTGACTCCATCGATTCCTCCCAAGTGGAGGTGATTATTAATTTAATTGGAATAGGCAATCTTTTTTGAAACAGTGACATGTACTCGGCATTCATGCCTACATGTTTTCCATTATCTATCGTTTCAAGAGGAAGTGTATCAGGACCAACGCATAGTTTTATTTGACCTAATTGCTTTAGATACGTTTGCTCTTGATGAGTCCAGGACGTACTAGACTGTTCTGCAAATATCGCATGGTGAGCAATCAATAGTAATAGAGTTAATTGAACTATGTGGCGAAACATTGAGCAAAGCTATCGTTATACAAAAACATATTATAGAAGAGTTTGTTAATAAGAGTGGTCGGCTAACCAACTTTTCAAAGGACTTTTTAGAGTTTTAATACTCTAGTGTGGTTTATTGACTTGTTTTTGATATTGATACTGCAAATGTCTAAATTCCCATCCGTTATTGATGGCTCTCAAAAGCTTTGCAATTTTAGTTGGCGCACGCGAGAAACAGGGTGTTTTAAACCAATCATTGTCTTTGCCCTTAAAGGTGACTCTTTTCGCTTTTTTGCCAAGAAACGACTCCAAAAGAGATGGCTCAAGCTGTAAGGTAATTTCCATACAATCTTGATCAAGTCGATTGGGCACTACTTTAATGATTTTTGCGGACATTGGTTTAACTTTGAAACTGAATCATATCTAACTGGTTGAATTATAGTCAAAGAATGAGCCTCACACCAGAAACAAGGTATATTCTTTATGCTTTTCAACGTTTTATAAGCTTAAATAGTCTATTTTAAGGTTTCTGCCGTATAAGTTAATTAGTCCAATATAAGAGGGGGCCTATTGTGTCTGAAGCACGGCTTATCAAGGAGAAGATTGCTCGTCCGAAGAAAGTTTTAATCGGAAGTTCAATCAGCAAGTTAATTTTAGAGTCCGTTTTAAAGAGATTACCTAAAGGTACGTTGTCGGTTCATGATGATGGTGACTACGCGGTGTTCGGAACTGGAACTGAAATAGAAGCAATGATCGAAGTCTACGATCAGCGCTTTTATACAGCGATAGTTAGCCAAGGGTCAATTGGCGCAGGAGAAGCTTTTATAGAAGGTTGGTGGGATTCTTCCGATGTCACCAAGGTAATAGAGCTGTTTGCTCTGAACACACCATTCCTAGATAAAATAGAAGCGATCACTCATATTTTTCAGTGGCCGCAAAAACTAATTACTCGAATCAGAGATAAGAATACCAAGGTTCAAGCTAAGAAGAATATTATGGCTCATTACGATTTAGGTAATGAGTTATACAAACGCTTTTTAGATCCGACTATGCTCTATTCGTCTGCCATTTTCGAAAGCTCAGAACAATCTTTGCACGATGCCAGCATAAATAAGATGAAAGTCATTTGTGAGCGGTTAGATTTAAAACCAGGAGAAAAGGTTTTAGAGATTGGAACAGGTTGGGGTGCACTTGCTTGTTATATAGCTGAAAATTATAATTGTGAAGTCGTTACAACCACTATCTCTGAAGAGCAACATGCTTACACTGAAGAGCTTATTCGAAGTAAAAATTTATCGGACAAGGTGTGCCTATTGAAAACAGACTATCGCGAGCTTATAGGAAGTTTCGACAAGGTGGTGTCCATTGAAATGATAGAAGCAGTAGGCCATGAATATTTTCCAAGTTACTTCAAAAAAGTGAACGATTTGTTGAAGCCAGGCGGGATTGCTTTAATTCAAAGTATATTGATTGAACATGATCGTTATGAGCAATACAAAACTAACGTGGATTTTATTCAAAAGTATATTTTTCCAGGAGGTGCTTTACCAAGTAAAGAAGTGATTCAATCGCTTTGTTTTGACCATACTGATCTTACAATAAAAGATATTTCTTTGTTTGGTAAAGATTACGCCAAAACATTAAGAGAGTGGCGAAAAAGCTTTAATATCAACTGGGAACAGATAAAACCATTTGGCTATGACGAAAAATTTAAGCGCCTTTGGAATTTTTATTTTCATTATTGTGAAGGAGGCTTTGAGCAGAAGCAAATTAATGTTGGTCATTTTTGTTTAGTTAAAGCGGGGTAGTGAGAACGTTTATGTTATATAAGCAGTCTATCAGTAAAGTTATTTCTAATATTCTAGCTTATCAAGTAGCGTGGTTTGCTTCTGCATGGTTGCATGATTACAGAGCTGTCATTGTTAGCCTAATCCTCTTAGCTTGGATTTACTACACAGAAGCTTGGAGTAAGCAACGATTTAAAGCAACTGTTCAATGTGCTTGTTTTGGCATTGGATTAGATTGGGTTTTGATGCTTTCAGGCGTGATAGAGTTTTCAAATAACTCGAGTTTTATTCTACCTCTTTGGTTGATTTGTTTATGGATTGTGTTCGCTACCACATTAACGAATTCATTAAATTGGCTCATGCATCATCCGCTAATTGCTGGAATTGTCGGTGCGGTTTTTGGTCCTTTAGCCTATTTTGCCGGAAGCAAATTTGGTGCACTTTTAATTTCAGAAAGCTTCCTCTGGGGAGTAGGTGGAATATGGTTTATGGCAGTTTTTTGGTTTTTGTTGTTAGTTATGTTCAGTGCTTTAATTCGGTCCACTCCCAATTACATGATCAGTGCAACCAGTAGAATTAATTAGGAAGCTAGATATGAAGATTTATATTTTAACTGTGATGTTAATCGTTCATGTTAATGCGATCAGTCTGACTCCCACTGGAGTTCCGTCCGTTAAAAACATGAGTTACCCAGAAGGTACTCCAACCATTGGAAATGGAACTTATACATGGTTTGGAATAAAAGTTTACGACGCTTCAATTGTTGCTGAGCAGCCATCAATTGATAACTTTGAAGAGACAACCGCGTTTGGGTTAAAGATTGTTTACGACATTGATATTGAAAAAGATGATTTGATAGAAGAAACTTCTGAACAGTGGAACGAGTTATCTATGGTCAAGCAAGGAAATTGTTTAGATAGAACCAAGTGGTTAGATGAGCTTAGCAATATTTGGCCTGATATTCAGCAAGGTGACGAATTACTCCATTGGACAGATGAAAATAAGCGTTCAACGTTTTTTCATAACGGAAAGTATATTGGCAATGTTTCAGATAAGAATTTTTCGAGTTGTTTTTTAGCTATTTGGCTTGCAGAAGATACTCAAGCTGAAGATTTGCGCAAGAATTTATTGAATATAAAATAAGGTAAACCTAATGAAGTTTAGATTTGTCATTATTGGCTTATTAATCAGTGTGCTCCTTGGATGCTCTGCACGCATAGAAGATTATCAATCAACTGAACCCGCTTTGAATCTGGAAGAATTCTTTAATGGAAAACTAACGGCTTGGGGTGTTTTTACCGATAGAAGCAACCTTGTAAAAAGACGTTTTAAGGTGAGCATGGTGGGTACTTGGAAAGATGGAGTTGGCATTCTGGATGAAGATTTTTATTACGACGATGGAAAAGTCGAAAAGAGAATTTGGACCTTAACTAAAGTATCGGAAAACGAATACACTGGAATCGCAGACGATGTTGTAGGCACCGCTATAGGCCGAACAGAGGGGTATGCGCTTAACTGGACATATAGTTTAAATTTACCAGTCGGAGATGATGTTTATGAACTTAATTTTGATGACTGGATGTACTTAATTGACGAAAAATCGCTAATTAATATAGCGGAAGTTACTAAGTTTGGATTTAAAGTGGGAGAGGTGACTCTTTTCATTCAAAAGGAATGATTTTTATTCGGGGATAATTAGTCAGGTTGAGGCTATCAGTTGACAATTTTTCTATCTCGTTCTTCGCACTTGATGCGAAAGCCAGAATTTTAATCCAATATGACTTAGAGCATAATAGGGCAACAAAAGGCAAAGTTCGGACATTCTAGAACTTTTTTATTCTTCCAAAATTTAACATCCAATTGATGTTTACGATCTTATTTCGCTCCTCAGCGAGGGTGTTTTTTAAACCGAAAAAGACCTGACAAATTCGTCAGGAACGAATTTGAACAGCTTTAGCTGGCCCGAAGGGTGAAGGACAGGAAGTCCGGAGTTAAAACGGTTTGCTCTGCAATTCACTGTTTCCAATCTAAAAAGATTTTTATAAACGCATCAGTATTGACTCGCAGTCCCGCTCGGCAATACTTGGATTCGGCATCCTTGCCTC
>JBFHSP010000006.1:0-48785 GCA_041591085.1 Kangiellaceae bacterium
GATATTTTTGCTCACTACTCCACCATTCACATGGATGGATATAGAAGCCTCAAAGCCGGACAAGAAGTTCAATTTGAGGTGACGCAAGGACCAAAAGGATTACACGCGTCAGATATCGTCCCGGTTAAATTCGGTAACGATTAAAAAAGTCAAAATGTAAGGCTCCAACCTGGAGCCTTTTTTGTTCGACTAATTTGTTAAGTAACCTGAACTCGGGATAAGAAAAGCTGAATAAAGAGGCTAACTATTTTAAAACAATAAGTTATAGCTACTTTATGTTTCAACTCTTCTAGTTTTGTGGCTAACAAGGCAAACAGACGAAAGAATAACAGGTTATTTTAAGTCTGTTTAACGCAGTAAGACGCAAAAATAGAACTATTGAACGGTTTTTATTATCCAGAGCTTAGGTTAAGTAATTAAACCAGAGACTCAATTAGAGTATTGAAAGTAATACTTGGTCTCATAGCTGCAGATGCCATTTGCTGATTTGGTTTATAGTAACCTGCTATGTCCATCGCCTTACCTTGTGCGCCATTTAACTCATCAACAATTTTTTGTTCGTTCTGTTCTAATTGTTCAGCAATAGACTTAAAACGAGCTTGTAATTCGGCATTATCGTTTTGCTCGGCTAAAGCTTGAGCCCAATAAAGAGTTAAATAGAAGTGGCTTCCACGATTATCAAGCTCACCAACCTTACGCGACGGAGACTTGTTTTCAAGCAGGAATTTTCCGGTCGCTTGATCGAGGGTTTTACCCATAATAGCCGCTTGTTCATTGCCAAATACTTGAGACAAATGTTCAAGAGATACTGATAATGCTAAAAATTCGCCAAGAGAATCCCAACGTAAATGATTTTCTTGCTCAAATTGCTGAACATGTTTTGGAGCTGAACCTCCAGCGCCTGTTTCAAATAATCCACCACCATTCATTAATGGAACAATGGATAGCATTTTAGCGGAAGTGCCAAGTTCTAATATCGGAAATAAATCCGTTAAATAATCTCTTAGTACATTTCCAGTAACTGAAATAGTATCTAGACCTGCTTTAATTCTCTCTAAGGTAAAGCGTGTAGCATCTTTGGGGCTTTTAATGTGAATTTCTAAACCTGAGATATCATGATCATTTAAGTATTGATTTACTTTATTAATGATTTGAGCATCATGTGCTCTGTTTTCATCGAGCCAAAAAACAGCCGGAGTATTGCTTAGTCGAGACCGGTTTACCGCTAACTTAACCCAATCTTGAATCGGAGCATCTTTGACCTGACACATTCTAAAAATATCACCCGCTTCAACATTTTGTTCCATTAATACGCTACCGCTATCATCAACGACCCGAATTTGGCCATTGTTTGGTGCGATGAATGTTTTATCGTGAGAGCCATACTCTTCTGCTTTTTGCGCCATCAGGCCTACATTAGGAACAGTACCCATTGTGGCAGGGTCAAAAGCACCGTTTTGCTTACAAAACTCAATGGTTTCATGATAAATACCCGAATAGCAACGATCAGGAATAACATACAATGTATCTTTCTGCTGACCATCTGGGCCCCACATTTGACCGGAAGCTCTGATAGCTGCAGGCATAGAAGCATCAATAATTACATCAGAAGGAACATGAAGATTAGTAATCCCACGATCTGAGTCAACCATGGCCATCGCAGGTCTTTCTGCATAAACAGCTTTTATATCAGCATCAATGGCTGCTTTTAATTCACTAGGCAAGCTATTTACTTTGGCAAGCACATCACCAAAACCGTTAGTAGCATCAACACCTAATTCTTCGAATTGTGCACTGTACTTTTCAAACACTGGAGAGAAAAACTCTTCCACTGCCGCACCGAACATAATTGGGTCAGAAACTTTCATCATGGTCGCTTTTAAATGAAGCGAGAATAAAATATCGTTTTGTTTAGCATATCCAATTTGTTCAACAAAAAACTGTTTCAGCTTTGCCATACTCATGACCGAGCAGTCAATCACTTCTCCTGCTTGCAACGGTGCATAACCTTTAAGTTCTTTGATCATACCATCTTGAACAAACTCTATTTTGAACTGAGAAGCTTGGTCAACGGTTATTGACTGCTCAGAACCATAGAAGTCACCTTCAGCCATAGAAGCTACTTTTGACTTAGAGTCTTTGCTCCAAGCTCCCATAGAATGAGGGTTGTTTTTCGCGTATTGTTTTACCGAAGCAGGCGCTCTTCTATCTGAGTTACCTTCCCTCAAAACAGGGTTTACCGCACTACCCTTAATCTTATCGTAACGGGCTTTGAAGTCTTTTTCTGCTTCATTAGCTGGCTCGTCAGGGTAGTTAGGAATGTTATATCCTTGTGCTTGTAGTTCTTTAATCGCCGCTTTTAATTGTGGGATTGAAGCGCTGATATTTGGAAGCTTAATAATATTGGCTTCAGGTGTTTTTGCTAGCTCACCTAAAAAAGCTAAGTCATCATCTTGAGCTTGTTCTGGCTTCAAACTTTCAGGAAATGCGGCAATGATACGCCCAGCTAATGAAATATCTCTAGTTTCAACTTCAATTCCGGCAACCCCAGTAAAGGCTTGAACAATTGGCAAAAATGAGTAGGTTGCCAAGGCTGGAGCTTCATCGGTTAAGGTATAAATAATTTTGGAGTTTTTCATTATCATTCCCATTATTAAGTAACATTCACCTCATTACCCACCAGAATTCTAGCTGGAGTATGGAGGCGCTAAAATCAAGGCGCGTATTATACGTTAATAATGATTAGTCTGCACTGCACAAAAAATCAATTACCGTTACAATAGTTTGTTGGCTAACCACTAATGAGTCATTTGCTTGAAAACCAAAATTATCCTTTTTAACAAGCCTTTTAATACCCTATGTCAATTCACTGGTGAGCCTGGAGATTCAACTTTGGCTGACTTTATTCCAATTAAGCAAGTGTATGCGGCGGGAAGGCTTGATAAGGATTCAGAAGGCCTTTTGGTTTTAACCAATAATGGCAAACTGCAACATACCATCAGCGATCCTAAGCACAAACAAGCAAAGACTTATTGGGTCCAAGTAGAAGGAAGTATTGATGCAGAGGCCATTAAACAGTTAGCGAAAGGAGTCAAGCTTAGAGATGGCATCACAAAACCAGCTAAAGCAAAAGCCATCGATGCCCCTTTAGTATGGGACCGAACTCCACCAATACGTGAACGAAAACACATAACCACCAGTTGGCTGGAGCTTTCTATTAAAGAAGGTAAAAATCGTCAAGTCCGTCGAATGACTGCGGCGGTAGGATTTCCTACCCTCAGACTTATAAGAGTATCAGTTGGTAAGTGGCAATTGGGCAATTTATTACCGGGTGAGTTTACAGAGATTATTATATGAGCCAAATACACGTAACTGTTGCCGCAGTGATCGAGCACAATGAAAAATTTTTAATGGTTGAAGAAATCGATCCAAACATTGGCATCGTGTTTAATCAGCCTGCCGGTCATGTAGAGCTTAACGAATCAATTATTGATGCTATCGTACGTGAAGTTAAAGAAGAAACTGGTTTAATATTTAACCCTAACTCATTGATTGGTATATACTCTTTAACCCCAGCAACTAATAATAAACATTACCTAAGATTTTGTTTTACCGGCCAGGTTGACTCGCCTGAACAACTTGCTCCCATAGATACTGATATACTTAAAGCGCACTGGTTTTCGACCGATGAAATTAAAAGTCTAGTGGATAAACATCGAAGCGGATTAGTTATGACGTGCATAAACGATTATCTACAAGGCAAGCGCTATCCTTTAGACTTACTGCAATCAACCGATCAAGAATGGTTATAAGGCGACTTGTGTTATACTGCGCCGCCCCCATATTGCTGCTTTGAAAAACACACTTTTAAGTATGAATAATCCAAAAACAGTCGTTATAGGTATGTCTGGAGGAGTCGACTCCTCTGTGTCAGCTTATTTACTTAAACAGCAAGGCTACAAAGTCATCGGGCTTTTCATGAAAAACTGGGAAGAAGATGATACTGATGAATACTGCAGTGCAACGGAAGATCTTAAAGACGCGCAATCAGTTTGCGATCAGTTGGGAATAGAATTACACACTATCAATTTTGCAGCTGAATATTGGGATAATGTATTCGAATATTTCTTAGCGGAATACCGTTCTGGTAGAACACCTAATCCGGATATCATGTGCAACAAAGAAATTAAGTTTAAAGCGTTTTTAGATTTCGCCATTCATCTCGGCGCTGACTTTATGGCTACCGGTCATTATGTTCGTAAAGACGAAATTAATGGAAGACACCGTTTATTGAAAGGGCTAGATGGCAATAAAGATCAAAGTTACTTTTTGTACACGCTCGGTCAAAAACAATTAGCAAAGTCGATATTTCCAGTTGGAGAATTAGAGAAGTCTGAAGTGAGAGTTATCGCTGAAGAGCAAGGCTTTATAAATTCAAAAAAGAAAGACAGCACCGGTATTTGTTTTATTGGCGAGCGCAAGTTTAAAGACTTTCTCGAACAGTTTATTCCTGCGCAACCGGGGCCTATCGTAAGTGATTCAGGAGAGTGTGTTGGCGAGCATTCAGGGCTCATGTTTCATACCTTAGGTCAGCGAAAAGGCCTTGGCATTGGTGGTATGCGCGAAAGCACTGATGAGCCTTGGTATGTTGTTGCTAAAAACATTGAAAAAAATACATTGGTGATAGGACAAGGCCACGATCACCCTCTTTTGCAGAGTCAAAGATTAATTGCATCACAAATGCATTGGGTTGCAGAAACTCCTTACTCTGACTCATTTGCATGCAAAGCAAAAGTTCGTTACCGACAACCCGATCAAGATTGTCGGGTTAAAGTTAACCAAGACGGTACCATTTCGGTCATTTTTAACGAGCTTCAAAGAGCCGTAACACCGGGTCAATCGATTGTGCTTTATTTAGAAAATGAATGCCTTGGTGGCGGTATTATCGATTATATTGAACTAGCAAAATAAGAACTTATTTCATGGAAAACATTATTCTAGCGCTTGCCGCAATCACTCAAAGTGTTCAACAAGTCAACAAAGTTGCATGGAAAGGTCAGTGGGATGAAGTGGATGTCCTTCCGCTTATACGCAGTATCTTTGCAATAGAAAGCGAATCGATAGTCAAACTTTATTCAGGAAGTCAAAGTTTAGCTACCGGGCTGAGAGCGCTTCGAGCTCAACTTGATCCCACTGCAACAGATCGCGATCCTGCACTGGGTCAATACATTGCCAATTTGTTCACTATCCAAAAGCAATTTATGCGCAATTCTGACATTCAAAATGTACTTAGCGCACGGCTTGAGCATGCAAAACGGCTACTAGAGTTTGATGATTATTTATCAAGTAATGTTTTATCGTCGCTCGCAGATTGTTACTCAGAAAGTATTTCTAAACTACCGCTAAGAATCCAAGTAAAAGGCGAACCTTCAATGCTGGATAGCAAGGCCAATCAGGACAAAATTAGAGCTTTGTTATTAGCGGCAGTCAGAGCAGCGGTGCTTTGGCGCCAAGTCGGAGGAAGGAAAAGGCAGTTTTTATTTTCTCGTAAAGCGATGGTTGCCACCATTAACGATCTACTTAAGCACCCGATCAATTAATAAGCAATACATTTAAAAAAGGCAGCTCATTAAGAGCTGCCAAAATATTGCAAAAGGGAGCAATTTGAGTGAACGAACACTCAAACGCTTGTTGGCTTTGCTAACCAACAAGCGGCGCCATTATCGCTAACTAAGATATGTGCAACAAGTGAACTATTTACATTTTAATACGTTTTATTAAATGATATGTCTTAGCGTTAAATATTAATAATAGTTAATTTACAATGAGTTATAAGATATTTGTAAAGTAATATCTTCGTTAAGCCGAGTTTGGTTGTAGCCTGATCATCGATTTATTCAGTGCCACCCAACTTTCTTTTAACGCTTTAACTTCTTGCTCTGCAGAATGATATAACGCTTTGTATTTGTCTATTTCAACTTGGGCAACTAACTCATCTTTTTTTGCGAGCAACCAGTCTCTTTTTAGCGTAACCAGTTGGTTTAACTCAGTCATATACAGATCAAATTCAGCTTTTAGCTTTTCCAGCTTTTCAGCTGAAGCACCTTTTTGGATTAACTTAACTGAGGTACTTTTCAATACCATATTCGCTTTAGCTTGTTCAATTTTGATCTTATCTGTGCTTTTTAAACCCTTTGCTAATCCAAGCCAACTTAACAAAACAATCCACCACTTAGTGGGATCAAACTGCCACCAATTAAGCCCATTACGGTAGTCATTTTGGAAATAATGGTGGTAGTTATGATAGCCTTCGCCAAAAGTAAAAAATGCCAAAATTGGATTATCTTTAGCGGTATTCTCATCGGTATAAGGTTGCGTTCCCCAAAGATGAGCCAATGAATTGATGAAAAAAGTAGAGTGATGGCTTAATACTAAACGAACGAAACCAACCATTAATAACATCCCGAGAACATCGCCAAAAATAAGACCTAAAATTGTAGGAATACCTAAGTTGGTAAGGAGAACTAACAAAAGATAATGTTTGTGCTGCCACATAACAATAGGATCACGTTGCAAGTCTTTTACATTTGAGTAATCACTATAACGATGAGCTTGATACTCCCTTAGCATCCAACCGATGTGTGAGTACCAAAACCCCATTTTGGCAGAGTAAGGATCTTTATCGTTACTATCGACAAACCGGTGATGCACACGGTGATCAGAAGACCAATGGAGTGCACTATTCTGCACAGCAAAAGCACCACCCAACGCATAAATGATTCGAATAAAAGTATTTGTCTGATACGCCTTATGCGACCACAATCGGTGATAACCTGCAGTAATCGACATACCGCAGTACCCTAAGCACAAGATTAAAGCGACCCAGTGAGCCGCACTATAATCATAGAACCATGCATAAATTGGTGCACCAATTACCGCTACAGCGGTCGTGATAGTAAACATGCTGACATTAAGCCAAATTATTCGTGGCTTGGTGGGTTTATCTGAAGGTATATTGCTTTTTATAGAAGTATGAGACACATGGAACCTTTAAGCTAACAACTGTACTCTGAAACTGCGATCTTAATGGATTTAACTTAAAATGACAATTTCAGTTAGGAGCCAGTTGATAAATTTATTCCCTTTACATCACAATCAGATTAAATAACAATAACTTATCTTTACAACTTAAAATGATCCTATGACAGGAATTCGAGCAAAACAAAAAGAAAAAACCCGTCGCTCCATAATTGAAGCAGCTTTAAATCATTTAAGCGCTGAAAACAGTTTTGCCAACTTAAGTCTTCGAGAAGTAGCGCGAGAAGCAAATATTGCCCCTACTTCCTTTTATCGTCACTTTAAAGATATGGAAGAGCTGGGGCTTACGTTGGTTGATGAATGTGGTTTAACGTTAAGACAGTTGATGCGCAGCGCTCGAAAGCGATTTGATGATCAAGGCAGCGTTATAGTTACTTCCATAGAAACTTTTATGGAGTTTGTTGAAAACAACCCCAATATTTTTCGTTTACTACTAAGAGAACGATCTGGTACTTCTAGAGCTTTTCGTGAAGCCATTGCTAGAGAAATCGAATACTTTACATTAGAGCTTGTAGAGTATTTAAGACAAACTACCAATCACAGCCTAGATCTTGCTAGAGTTCAAGCAGACGCTATGGTTACCTTGGTATTTAATAATGGCGCTGAGTTTTTAGATTCAGATAAAGCTGGTAGAAAAAAACTGATCGAAAACACAATTAAACAACTAAGGTTTTTAACCTTTGGCGCAGACGCTTTTCATAATTCTGCAAGCACCACTAAACCTTCCTAAATAAGCAAAATTGAAAAAGTTGCTCACTTTCCCATGGGGTTTTATGCGTTTCCTTTGATTCCTTAAGGAGTTGAAAATCAGACCCCAACCAGTCCATTAATGCTTGAGCGTCATATTGTTGTATTGGTAAACCACTACACTTTAATGGCCCTTCTTTTGCAAATGTCGCAACAGCAAAAAGCCCATCGCTTTCTAAATAGTTTAGTAATTTGTTTTTATAGGTTACTTGATCTGCCGGGTCGGTTAAAAAGTGCAATACCGCCCTATCATGCCAAAAATTAAACCTTTTTTCACTTTGCCAATCTATAATCGAGCATGCATGAAAATGTGTTTGGCTAAAAAGTGCTGGTATAGCTGACAAACGTTGCTTTTGTTGCAGAATGGCCTGCGTTGAAATATCTAATAGATCGAGCGATTCGATGGTATATCCCTGATTTAAAAGTTGTAATCCAGTACTTGAAATACCGCAGCCAATATCAGCAAGTTTGATCGGTGTATTTTTTTTTATAAAAGAACTACAGAAGTCAATTAGTGATGACCGTTGTTCGGTCCAGCTCATTTTATCTGGTGTTTTATTGACATAAACATCTTGCCAATGGGATTGAAGATCCATTGCACCTCTCTCTTTAATATCAATGAAAAAAGCCCCAAATTTGGGGCTTTTTATTAAATTAAACGGTGACTTTATTTACTACTGGAATAGTAACCGAGTTTGCTTTTTTCTTGTAATCTTCCATTTGATGGAAGTTCAAATACTTATAAATATCTGACGCCATGACTTCAAGATCTTTTGCATAACTCATGTACTCATCAACGGATGGAAGTTTACCAACAACTGCTGCAACCGCAGCAAGCTCGGCTGATGCTAAGTATACATTAGCGCCTTGACCTAAACGATTAGGAAAGTTTCGAGTTGAGGTAGAAACCACTGTTGATTTAGGTGCTACTCGCGCTTGGTTACCCATACATAATGAACAGCCAGGCATTTCTAAGCGCGCTCCTGAACTACCAAAAATATTGTAATAACCCTCTTCCATCAATTGGAATTGATCCATTTTAGTAGGAGGTGCGAGCCATAAGCGAGTTTGTAAAGTGCCAGCTTCTACTTTCTCAAGCAACTTACCTGCTGCGCGGAAGTGACCTATATTGGTCATACAAGAGCCGATAAAGACTTCATCGATTTTATCGCCGGCGACTTCGCTTAATAAGCGCGCATCGTCTGGATCGTTAGGAGCACAAAGAACAGGTTCTTTTAAGTCGTTAAGATCAATTTCAATAACAGCTTTGTATTCGGCGTCTTTGTCAGCTTCCATCAGTGTAGGATTGGCTAACCACTCTTCCATTTTTTCAACGCGACGAGAGATTGTTCTTGCATCACCGTATCCATTTGCAATCATCCACTTCAGTAACACAATATTTGACTGTAAATATTCGCTCACAGACTCTTCAGATAATTTAATGGTACAACCTGCAGCAGAACGCTCAGCCGATGCATCTGACAATTCAAAAGCCTGCTCTGCGGTTAGGTTATCTAGGCCTTCAATTTCTAAAATTCGACCAGAGAAAATATTTTTCTTACCTGCTTTGGCAACGGTTAAGTAACCTTCTTTAATGGCATAATATGGGATGGCATGAACCAGATCACGTAATGTAATACCCGGTTGCATTTTTCCTTTAAAACGAACCAGCACCGACTCAGGCATATCGAGAGGCATAACGCCGGTCGCTGCTGCGAAAGCTACCAGCCCAGAACCTGCTGGAAATGAAATACCCATTGGAAAACGCGTATGCGAGTCTCCACCAGTACCTACAGTATCAGGGAGTAACATACGATTTAACCAGCTATGGATGATACCGTCACCTGGACGTAATGAAACACCACCTCGATTCATTATAAAGTCTGGCAAGGTGTGCTGAGTTTCAACATCGACAGGCTTAGGATACGCTGCCGTATGACAGAATGATTGCATGACTAAATCTGCAGAGAAGCCTAAACAAGCTAAGTCTTTAAGTTCGTCTCGAGTCATTGGTCCAGTAGTATCTTGTGATCCAACTGTAGTCATTTTGGGCTCACAATATTGACCCGGTCTCACTCCGGCTAAACCACATGCTTGGCCAACCATTTTTTGAGCAAGCGTATAGCCTTTGCCACTATCGATAACCGGGGTTGGTTTTCTAAAAAAGTCAGCTTCAGGTAAACCTAAATACTCGCGCGCCTTTGCCGTTAAACCACGACCAATAATTAACGGAATACGACCGCCGGCTTGAACTTCGTCAATTAGCACGTCAGTTTTTAACTCAAATGTTGCAATTTCTTTTCCGTCTTTCTCTACACGACCTTCATAAGGGAAAACATCAATCACATCTCCCATGTTCATATCTGTGACGTCTACTTCAAACGGTAATGCACCAGCGTCTTCCATTGTATTGAAGAAAATTGGAGCGATTTTGCCACCTAAGCAGAATCCACCATCACGTTTGTTTGGTACATAGGGGATATCGTTCCCGGTACACCAAAGAACCGAGTTAGTCGCTGACTTACGAGAAGAACCGGTTCCAACTACGTCACCCACATACGCAACTGGATGTCCTTTCTTTTTCAAATCCTCTATGATTTGTAATGGATTGCCATCAATGCCTTCCCTCGGATTTTTCAACATCGCTAAAGAATGTAATGGAATATCCGGACGTGACCATGCATCTTGTGCTGGTGATAAATCATCAGTATTGGTTTCACCTGGCACTTTAAACACGGTCATCGTTATTTTTTCGGCCAAAGCTGGTTTGTTTTTAAACCACTCGGCATCGGCCCAAGATTGAATCACATTTGCCGCTACTTGATTACCGTTTTTGGCTTTTTCTGCCACATCAAAAAATGCATCAAACATCAATAGTGTGTGTTTTAGTTGCTCACCCGCTAAGGCAGATAACTCCACGTTATCGAGCAGCTCTACTAAAGTTGCAATATTGTAACCACCTAACATAGTGCCCAATAATTTCACCGCATGCTCAGCATTAACTAATGGGGAAGTTACTTCCTTTTTGGCTACAGCAGTTAAAAAGCCTGCTTTGACATAAGCTGCCTCATCAACCCCTGGAGGAACACGGTTGGTCAACAATTCAACTAAGAACTCTTCTTCACCTGCCGGAGGATTCTTTAGCAACTCAATTAACTCACCTACTTGCTCAGCGTTGAGTGGTTTAGCTGGAATGCCTTGACTTGCGCGTTCTTCTACATGCTTTCGATAAGCTTCTAACACTTTATGTTCCTCGTAATTCGCATAAATTGAATGGCAGGATTAGCTAGTAATCCCTTAAAAATCAGGGTGCTAATTATAGCCGATATCCGCTTTGGAATAAAATTAATCCCTAAAAAATAACTGGGTATAACGAGCTGATGAGTTTATGAATGGCTAACTAATCTGTTTCAGCTGAGACATGTCAAAAGGCGTATCGATATCAAACAACGCATCTTCGCAATCAATAGTTTTGATAAGGTGTGACGAGTTTTCAAACAAGTCCTGCAAACTGCTTTCATTTTTGAGCTGAGTCATCGCATAGAACTGATTGTGCGGCACTATAATAGGAAGACGAATACCATTAGAGGTATTGGTTGCGACTATTGCATTAGGATAAAGATTAGCCAAATTTTTCAGCGCTTTATAATGCACAAATGGGATTAAGGGCTGATCAACATTAACTAGTAAGCATTTATCAACATTGAACTCTCGCTTTAGTCCTAATGATATTGAAGTATGAACGCCATCACTCCAATTTTGATTATAAATATGATCGACTTTAAGGAGAGAAGATTCTTGCTCAACTCTATGATGGAATGCTCCTGTTACCACCACCACATCATCTACCAGCATTTTTACAGTGCTCACAGTATGGCTAAGAAGTGAGCGGCCATGCCATTGAATGAGCTGTTTACATACACCTAATCGGCTGGAGTTTCCTGCTGCCAAAATAACGGCCGCAATAGACTTCATTCCCATATCCAACAAGACCTTTTACTAATTCCGCTGAGTTCTATTAATTGTAGTAAAAGATTATATTTCACGCTAAAACAAAAAGGGGCTCGAAAGCCCCTTTCTAAACCAATTTCATTTGACTACATAAACGCTTGTATACCTGTTTGCGCACGACCTAGAATTAACGCATGAATATCATGAGTTCCTTCGTAAGTGTTAACCGCTTCAAGGTTCATCATATGTCGGATTACATGAAACTCATCACTGATGCCATTACCACCGTGCATATCACGCGCGGTTCGAGCAATTTCTAAGGCTTTACCGCAGGCATTTCTTTTTACTAAAGAGATCATTTCTGGAACGAATCGCTTTTCGTCAATCAACCGACCCACGCGCAAAGACGCTTGTAAGCTCAAGGAAATTTCAGTTTGCATATCAGCTAACTTCTTTTGCACTAATTGAGTTGAAGCTAAAGGTTTGTTGAATTGTTTGCGATCAAGGGTGTATTGGCGAGCAGCATGCCAACATGCTTCTGCGGCCCCCATTGCACCCCAAGAAATACCATAGCGCGCCATATTCAAACAACTGAAAGGCCCGCGTAAACCCGTTACTTCAGGGAACATATTTTCTTCAGGAACAAACACTTCATCCATTACAATTTCACCAGTAATAGACGCTCTTAATGAGAACTTACCTTCAATTTTAGGAGCCGAAAGCCCTTTCATTCCTTTCTCTAAAACAAAGCCTCGAATAACGCCTTCATCATTTTTAGCCCAAACCACAAAAACATCGGCAACCGGTGAATTGGTTATCCACATTTTGCTACCGGTTAAAAGATATCCGCCGTCTACTTTTTTTGCGCGCGTTTTCATACTTGCAGGATCGGAGCCGGCATCCGGCTCAGTTAAACCAAAACACCCGATGTATTCACCGGTTGCGAGCTTAGGTAAATACTTTTCTCGTTGCGCTTCGGAACCAAATTTATGAATGGGATACATAACCAAAGAAGATTGAACACTGCAAGCAGAGCGATAGCCAGAATCCACGCGCTCTACTTCACGGGCGACTAATCCATAAGCCACATAACTTGTACCTGCACAGCCATACCCATCGATGGTAGAGCCTAATAATCCAAGCTCACCTAATTCACGCATAATTTCCACATCGAAATTCTCGTGACGGTTAGCTTCTATAGCACGTGGAAGTAATTTTTCTTGTGCATATTGATGAGCGGCATCTCTTATCATCCGCTCGTCTTCTGTCAACTGATCATCTAATAACAAAAGATCATCCCAATGTGATAATACTCCACCTGCCATATTCTGCCTTCCAATAAATACTCGTTATGAAATAAATGTAGACACAGCCAAAGCAAATTAGCCGTAGTTGCTTAAAGTTCGCGCTGATTATAAATGAAAAACTCAACAATAACGACACATTGTCAGAACAGACACTTACTAAAAGTAGGTAGAGTTAATATTTAAGCGAGTTTGATTGCGGGGCTCATTCAAAGCTCAAGATTTTGGTTTTAGTGTTTGACATAATTAGTAATGAAATCAAAGACTTTTACAGCAACCAAGCTATGCAGTGTTTCGTTCCAGTGTAATCCATCTGAATGAAACACCTCTGATTGAGCAAGCTCATTGCAATCTATAAAGGTCACTTCATTGTCATCCGACCAGAGTCGAAGTCGATTAGAATATTCATCAACATCTTTATTCAAACGAATCTCAGAGTCAAAATTTTTTAAACCGTTAAACTGTTCAGACACTCGGGTTGGAGACAATACACACACTTCTTTGAGAACAAGACGAGCTTTAGCGGTACTCTCTATTATATTTGATAAAAAATAGTCAAAAGGTACTCGGTTTTTGTTTTTATGAATAACCACATCGTTACTGCCATATTGAAAAACACACAGAACCGGTTGTCCCTTTAGTCGCCTGGCTGTCACTTCATTTTCAATTCGACGCTTTAGTCCATCGGTTGTTTCTGAACCAATGCCTAAGTTATACACTTCAACTCGAATTGCAGGATCAGTAAAGAAGTTTTGGCACTTAAGATTTAGTCGGCTAACCCAACCTCCCAATTCAAGATCTCCGACACCTAAAGTATGGCTATCTCCAAAACACAATATTCGATAAACTTTTACAGGTGACATCTAACTGACCTTTCACAAAAAATGACAAATTATATTTTTACGCCAATTGCCGAGGTCCGCTCGCCTTACAAAGATAAATTCGCTGTTCCTAGGCAACCTGGGTTAGCTTCCTCAATTACTTCAGAAATTGTTGTTTTTCCACCCTATCATTCTGCGGAACACTTTGATCAGCTTCAAGCTTTTAGTCATATTTGGATTCAGTTTATTTTTCACCAAACCGCCGATAAAGCCTATAAACCTAAAGTTCGTCCGCCGAGATTGGGAGGAAATAAGAGCGTCGGAGTATTCGCTTCTCGTTCAACTTTTAGACCCAATCCGATTGGCCTCTCCGTTTGTGAATTAAAATCTATTTCCTTTGATAAAAAACACACCATTTTAACTGTATCAGGACTCGACTTAATTGATAAAACACCGATCCTCGATATTAAACCTTATATTCAATACTCCGACAGCATAACAAATGGCATTTCCGGCTATGCACAACAAGAACCCACTCATCGGCTTGAAATTATCTTTAGTAACGCTTCTTTAAAGGTTCTCGAATCACACTCACTTGGCAAAAAGTATCAGCAAAACATAGTAGAAATAATTAGCCTTGATCCGCGTCCTAGCTACAAATTAGCCAAGGCAGATGATAAACAATATTTTGTTAAGCTTTACGATTTTGAAGTGTGTTTTTCAGTTAATAATAATCAGGCAATCATTGAGTCCATCATTCCAACTCAAGGTTAAAATATACGCATAAAAAAGGCGGTTAATACCGCCTCATTCTAGGGTCTGTAAAATTATCGGTCAGATATATCGACCCATTTTAAATCTTCTGGGCCGGTATAGTTGGCACTCGGTCGAATAATTTTACCATCCACGCGTTGTTCCATAATATGAGCCGCCCAACCTGTGATACGTGACATTACAAAAATAGGCGTGAACATAGCGGTTGGAATTCCCATTTGGTGATACGATACCGCAGAAAACCAATCTAAATTAGGAAACATTTTCTTTTGTTCCCACATAACCGACTCTAAACGCTCGGCAATATTATATAAGTTCATATCGCCTTGTTCTTTAGATAAATCTTCAGCAACTTTCTTGATCACTTGATTACGTGGATCAGAGACCGTATAAACCGGATGACCAAAACCAATAACAATTTCTTTGCGGCCAATTCGTTCTTTAATATCGGTTTCGGCTTCATCCGGAGATGAGTAACGCTTTTGAATTTCTAACGCAACTTCATTAGCACCGCCATGTTTTGGTCCACGAAGTGCACCTATAGCACCACAAACCGCTGAGTACATATCTGAGTTAGTTCCAGCAATAACACGACTAGTAAAAGTTGAGGCGTTAAACTCATGCTCTGCATATAAAATAAGAGAAATATGCATGGCTTTTTCCCAAGACTGACTCGGAGCTTCGCCATGTAATAAGTGTAAAAAATGAGCGCCGATTGAATCATCATCCGTTTCAACATCAATGCGTTTACCATTGTGGCTGAAGTGATACCAGTACAAGAGCATAGAGCCAAAACTTGCCATTAATCGGTCAGCTATATCTTTGGCATCTGAAGGGTTGTGATCTTCTTTTTCAGGAAGTACCGTACCTAATACCGAACAACCTGTACGTAATACATCCATTGGATGTGCGGCTGCTGGAATACATTCTAAAGCCTCTTGAACAGCTAAAGGTAATCCTCGAAGATTTTTTAACTTACGCTTATAGTTTTTAAGTTCAGCAGTGGTGGGCAATTTACCGTGAATTAAAAGATAAGCAATTTCTTCAAACTCGGCTTTTTCAGCAAAATCTAAAATATCGTAACCACGATAAGCTAAGTCATTTCCAGTTCGACCAACAGTACACAATGCGGTATTACCAGCCGCAACCCCAGATAGAGCGACTGACTTTTTTGCTTTTGGAAGCACTTGCTCTGCCATATTATTTCTCCTTATTTTGCTCGAATAACGAGTCTAATTTTTGTTCGTAACTGTGATAGTTTAAATAATCGTAAAGTTCTTCGCGTGTTTGCATAATTTCCACAACATTACGCTGGTGACCATCATTTTTTAATGCTTCATATACCGATAGCGCGCCTTTATTCATCGCTCGATAAGCACCACAACAATATAAAACAATATCAACACCTACATCACCAAGCTCCGGCGTTGAGAATAATGGCGTTTTACCAAACTCAGTAATATTAGCCAAAATAGGTACTTTGACCGCTTCTTTAAATTGCTTATATTGCTCTAATGTGTAAATAGCTTCTGGGAAAATCATATCGGCACCCGCTTCAACGCAAGCTAAAGCTCTTTCAATAGCTGATTCAATCCCTTCTACCGCAAGTGCATCGGTACGCGCCATTATGACAAATTGTTCATCGGTTTTAGCATCAACCGCCGCTTTAACCCGGTCGATCATTTCAGATTTAGAAACAATTTCTTTACCCGGTCTGTGACCACAGCGCTTTGCTGCAACCTGATCTTCAATATGACAACCCGCAGCGCCAGCTTTAATTAATGACTTAACAGTACGTGCAATATTAAATGCGCCGCCCCACCCCGTATCAGCATCGACCAATAAAGGTAAGTCACACACATCGGTGATGCGTCTAACATCGATCAGAACATCTTCTAATGAACTAATTCCAAGATCCGGCATGCCTAATGAATTAGCGGCAACCCCACCACCCGATAAATAAATCGCTTGATGACCTACTCGTTTCGCCATATGAGCCGTATAGGCATTAATCGTTCCAACTACTTGTAAAGGTTTATTGTTTGCTACGGCCGCTCTAAATTTCGCGCCAGGTGACAAATAATCAGTCATAAAATTTTTACACTCTTTGTTGTTTAACTGTTGATTTCAGCTAATTTAACTTTCCAAATGGCCGGCCCAGTTTTGTGCACCGACTCACCACCTGAGTCCACCGCAACCGTCACCGGCATGTCTTCAACTTCAAATTCATAAATGGCTTCCATTCCTAAGTCTTCAAAAGCGATCACTTTCGATTTCTTAATTGCTTTTGAAACCAAGTAAGCAGCACCGCCCACCGCCATTAAATACACTGCTTTGTGGTTTTTGATTGATTCGATTGCCGCATCGCCTCGTTCAGCCTTACCAATCATCCCCATTAAACCGGTTTTAGAAAGCATCATTTCTACGTATTTATCCATGCGAGTAGAGGTTGTTGGGCCTGCAGGCCCCACCACTTCATCACCTACTGCATCAACAGGACCGACGTAATAGATAAACTTACCTTTAAAGTCTACGCCATCTGGCAATGACTCACCTTTAGCAAACAGATCATGAATACGTTTATGAGCTGCGTCACGGCCTGTTAATATTTTACCTGATAACAATAAAGTCTCACCCGGTTTCCAGCTTGCAACTTCATCTGCAGTAATTCCATCTAAATTGACTTTTTTTACCTTGTCGCCAAGTTCCCAAGTGATCTCTGGCCAATCAGATAGTTTGGGGGCTGGGATATCCGCCGGCCCACTACCATCTAGAGTAAAGTGAGCATGACGAGTTGCAGCACAATTTGGGATCATTGCAACGGGCAATGATGCGGCATGAGTTGGGCAGTCTTTAATTTTAATATCTAAAACAGTGGTTAACCCGCCTAATCCTTGAGCACCGATCCCTAATTTATTGACGCCATCAAATATTTTTAATCGTAACTCTTCAACTGAATTTTGCGCGCCCTTCGCTTTGAGCTCATGGATATCAATAGGATCCATTAATGACTCTTTAGCCATCACCATCGCTTTTTCAGCCGTGCCACCAATACCAATTCCTAGCATCCCAGGTGGACACCAACCAGCACCCATTTTAGGAACGGTTTCTAAAACCCAATCAAGAATAGAATCATTAGGGTTAAGCATAGCGAACTTAGATTTATTTTCAGAGCCACCACCTTTTGCGGCGACGTCCACTGACACGGTTTTACCAGGTACCATTTCTATATGAACCACTGCTGGCGTATTATCCTTGGTGTTTTTTCGTGGCCCAACCGGATTTTCCACGACGGAAGCTCGCAAAGGATTGTCAGGATTCATATAAGCCCGGCGAACGCCTTCATCAACCATTTGTTGAACCGTCAAATCAGAATCCCACTGAACTTGCATACCAATTTTAACAAAGACAGTTACGATACCTGTGTCTTGGCATACCGGTCTGTGGCCCTGAGCCGACATTCTTGAATTAATTAAAATCTGAGCGATTGCATCTTTTGCCCCAGAGCTTTGCTCTTTTTGATAGGCTTCATACATTGCATCAATGAAATCTTTTGGATGATAGTACGAGATAAATTGCAAAGCGTTTTCAACGCTTTCAATAAAGTCGGCTTTTTTTATAGTCGCCATAGACTGAAACCTCCGATGGAACTGACTAGGCAGTGATTTTGCGCTGCACAACCTTACATGAATCGTAAAATTGGTTCAATAATTCTAGGGTCTGATGATCTTTCGAGTTTGTTTTTGCAGCAGATTGATGAGTATTTGTACAAGACAGAGTCAATGAGTGTAGTTATATTACACAAATTGACTATTACACAGTAAAAGTACTCAACAAACACTGCCCTTGAGGCTCATTTAAAAGCATCCTACGCTGTGCAGCTCGTCGTTTACATAGAATCACTATGCATCTCTCCTCGCGTCGTACGCAGAACACTTTTATTATAAACAAAATCTGAACGCGAAAGATCATCAGACCCCAGACATAACTTTGGTATTATAACGCGCTTATTCAGTGTAAGCTCCGCAAATGTGTTAGATCGGTAGAATCTTTAACCAGTTGACTATTTTTTATGCAGTTTCATTCCTTTCCTTATCTAGGACGTAAAAGCGCACATCACTATTTTAGTAGAGTGGTCGATTCGCCCTTTTCCCTTTTATTTGACAGTTCACAGAACAGTATTGATAACAATCGATTTGATATCATCTTGACTCAACCAAAAATCGTATGCGAGTTTAAAAAACAACAACTTGTCATTTCAAAAAATGACAATATTACCTGCATCAATAAAACAGAAGCCCTCAAAGAATTTCTTGAACTTTATAGCAACTTATATCAACTATCAGATCAACAAAGTCGAGTTAATAAATCAAGCCCAAACTTAGAGATCCCCTTTACTAGTGGTCTTGCTGGAGTATTTGGTTATGACTTTGGGCAGTGGCTAGAAACACTGACAACCAATCACAAAGACGACTGTGATTTACCCGATGCCTTGGTTGGCTTTTATGAGTTACCACTCATTATTGATCACGTAAACCAGAGTGTGACGCTATACAACTACGCCTATAACGAAACTCAAGCAACAAAACTCGTCAAAATATTTAGCACCGCAACGAATCGTAATTCACCATCATTTAAAGTAAAAACCAACTGGAGCTCTAATTTAACTGAAGCTGAATATCAAAATGCATTTAATCGAGTTAAGGATTACTTAAACGCTGGCGACTGTTATCAAATCAATTTAACCCAGCAGTTTTCAGCTAATTATGAAGGTGATCTTTGGCAAGCTTACCAACATTTATCCACTCTTAATTCAGCGCCCTTTTCAGGTTACTTTAACGGCAATAACTTTACCTTGCTAAGCGTATCACCGGAAAGATTTATCGCGGTCAATAGCCATCATGCGATCACTCAACCAATTAAAGGAACAAGACCACGCTCTTCCGATCCGCTTGAAGATGAAAAACTAAAACAAGAGTTGTTTCTTAGCGAAAAAGACAATGCTGAAAATTTAATGATTGTCGATTTACTACGTAATGACCTATCAAAAACAGCCGCTAAGAACTCAGTTAAAGTGACCGAGCTTTTTGGCCTTTATTCGTTTCCTTCTGTACATCATTTAATATCAACAATTGAGTCACAATTAAAACCCAGTGTGTCAGCGCTTGATGTTTTTTTAAAGTCATTTCCTGGGGGATCAATTACAGGAGCACCTAAAATTCGGGCGATGGAAATCATTGATGAGTTAGAGCCAACTCGTCGTCATTTTTATTGTGGCTCACTTGCTTATTTTAGTTTTAATAATCGTTCCGATTCCAATATATTAATTCGGACGGTTATAGCGACAAAAGACCGGATGATTTGCAGTGCCGGTGGAGGCCTAGTATTAGACTCTAATTATCAAGATGAATATTTAGAATCCTTTAGTAAAGTCAGCAAAATTTTAAAGCCTTTAGAAGAACTATGAATATTTCACGTTATACATTAATGCAAGCACTAGGTGCCTCAGCAGTCAATGAGCACACTGCTGATATTGACGTACAGGAAAAAAAGTTACTCACACCATCGGCTGTTTTAGTGCCTTTAGTAGAACGGGTAATTAGAAACAACGCTTCTTATCATGTTTTACTCACCAAACGAGCCAATCATTTAAAGCATCATGCAGGCCAAATCAGTTTTCCCGGCGGGCGTGCTGAGTTAAGTGATCCCACTTTAGAGCACACTGCTTTGCGTGAAACTTTTGAGGAAACGGGGATTACACCAAAAAGAGTTGAGGTGATTGGCCGACTACCAAATCATCAAACCATTTCGCGTTATTTAATAACACCCTTTGTTGGGATCATTGGCGACGACTATCAATTAACACTCGATCAACAAGAAGTATCAGAAGCTTTTGAAGTGCCACTTTCATTTGTTTGTAATCCTGCCAATCATACTTTGCAAAGCGCTTTTTTTCAGGGGCAAAAGCGATACTACTATTCGATCAAATACGATAACTATAATATTTGGGGAGCCACTGCTCGAATTCTGGTTGAGTTTAGTAAACACCTTTACCCGCTATCTCAAACATTGCCGACAGATTCGACCAGCCCGCCATAAATAAAATTCATTAGGGGATTAACATAAAATAACTTAAAATATGCTCCCTAAACATTTGTTTTTAAACATGTTTGTAACAAAATCACACCAATAAAAGGGTATCCTTTGGCTATCAGCACTTTCGAATTATTCAGTATTGGCATTGGGCCTTCAAGCTCTCACACGGTTGGTCCAATGCGGGCGGCAAGAAGATTTATTTCCGAACTTCACAAAAAAGGAAAACTATCAGATATTGGCCGAGTGAAAAGTGAACTTTTTGGTTCACTTGGTCAAACAGGAAAAGGCCACGGATCTGATGTCGCCGTATTGATGGGACTAGAAGGCAACCGCCCCTCTACCCTCGACCCTGATACCGTACCAAGCAGAATGGAGTACATTCGTTCCAATGGTCAGCTTTGTCTATCGGGTGAGCACGTTATTCCCTACAACGAAAAAACCGATCTCATCTTTCACCGACGAGAAGTTTTACCTAAACACGCCAATGGCATGAAATTTAACGCATATGCCAAAGATGGTAGCCTAATAAAGTCTGCTATCTATTACTCGGTAGGCGGAGGTTTCGTAGTCAATGATGACATCGATGCAGATGATCCTTTCGTAGAAGACAATACCCAAGTTAAATTCCCCTTTAATACCGCTGAAGAGCTGCTAAAAATAGTTAAAGATGAAGGGATCAGCATTTCAACACTCATGCTCGAAAATGAAAAAGCTTGGAGAACAGAATCTGAAATCAACACCAAACTACTCACTATTTGGCAAACAATGAAAGGCTGTGTTGACCGAGGCTGTAAACGCGAAGGCATTTTGCCCGGTGGCTTAAAAGTAAAGCGCCGCGCGCCTAGCCTTTTAAGAAAATTAAAAGCTGCGCAAAACCACAACGATGATCTAGTGATTATGGATTGGGTTAATTTGTATGCGCTAGCGGTCAACGAAGAAAATGCGGCGGGCGGGCGAGTTGTAACCGCACCTACTAATGGTGCTGCAGGAATTATTCCGGCGGTACTTTTTTACTATGTTCAACATCACTGTAAAGGCCAAGCTGACGATGAATCGATTGTTCGCTTTTTGTTAACCGCTGCAGCCATTGCAATTTTGTATAAGAAAAACGCTTCAATTTCAGGAGCAGAAGTCGGATGCCAAGGAGAAGTTGGGGTCGCCTGCTCTATGGCTGCAGGCGCTTTAACAGAAGTACTCGGAGGAACGCCTGATCAGGTTGAAAATGCAGCGGAAATTGGTATGGAACATAATTTAGGACTTACTTGCGATCCAGTGGGAGGACTCGTTCAGGTTCCGTGCATCGAGCGAAATGCAATGGGAGCAATTAAAGCGATCAATGCGGCACGCCTCGCTTTGCGTGGAGACGGTAGCCACAAAGTTTCACTCGATAAAGTGATCAAAACCATGCGTGAAACCGGAGCTGATATGAAAACAAAATACAAAGAAACCGCTCGAGGAGGCCTAGCGGTTAATATCATTGAGTGTTAACTAATACTGTAATAGCGAAACCTAAACGACTCGAAACTCCTAATTTATCGAGTCGTTTTAAACCACAGGATTTAACGCTCTGGAAGAGTTGTGCTACTAAACAAAGCTTTTGTCTCATTTGCTGAGCGACATCTCGCCACTTTATACAGTAGGTCTTCATTCACATGAGGAGCTACCATTCTTACAAAATCAACAACGTATTTTCTAAAACAAAAGTTCTTATGGAATACAATATTTGCTGTACCAGGTGTAAACAGGTGATCGGCATTGATGAGTTTTAAATCACTATCAAAATCTGAGTTAAACGCCATTCGAGCAATAATCCCAACACCCATCCCCATTCTTACGTAAGCTTTCAATATTTCAGAATCGGTTGCTGTAATCACAAAATCCGGTTCAAGCCCTGCTTGCTTAAAAACAGCCTCAAGAGAAGACATCTTGCCATCGGGAGTCAGTTTTGCAAGCAGCGGATACTGCACTAGTTTTTCAAGAGTAATATTAGTATCGTTGCTTAAAGGGTGGTTTCTAGGAACTATGATACAACGATGCCAATGAAAACTAGGCACTTGTACTTTGTCAGCAAACCAATCGTCTCTATCACCATAAATCACTAAATCAACGTCTCCATGGTCAAGCATGTGATCAATGTGGGCATTAATCCCCTGATGTAAATGCAATCGTACATCAGGGTATTTTTTCTTGAATGACTCTATGACTGAGGGCAGTAAATAACGAGAAAATGTGTGTGTTGTCGCTATTCTAAAATTACCTCTATCTTCGCAAACGAAGTCTTGTGCAATATCTTGAATTTTACGAGTGAGTTGGAGTATTTCAGTCGTAACTTCAAGAATTTTGACGCCAGCTGGAGTAATATTGGTTAAATGTTTGCCACTTCGCGTAAACACTTGAACACCTAGCTCATCTTCAAGCAGGCGTATTTGTTTACTAATACCAGGCTGCGACGTATAAAGGCTTTCAGCTGTTGCTGAAACATTTAAATCATGTCTTGCTACTTCATAAATATATTTTAGTTGCTGCAGTTTCATCTACGTCAAATCCTTTAGCCAAAGCCAATGTTTTTATTCCAGATCCTTATTAAATGTAGACAGTAATAAAAAAAACACCAATGTGGATAACTCTGTGAAAAAGACTTGAATAGTGTGAGGGTAACTTGTGAACCACTAGATATTGATTTTTGATTAAAATTTGTTCGATACGTAAACTTTTTATAGCTTTTTAACCTAAGTTCCACGAGGAACATTTTTTTAGTTATTAAAATAGTGTGTTCTTTATTCAATTGACTATTCGTTAGCCACTCCGTGAGGTACATGTCCAGCGGCGACAACTTCGCTTGCTGCACTGCAGTAGTCCTTTTGGTCGTCAAAAAAGATATCAGCATCGTAAGCTTTTAGAAAATCGGCTTTATTAAGCCCTCCTAAAAACATTGCTTCATCAATACGAATATTCCAACTTCTTAGGGTTCTTACGACCCGTTCGTGTGCGGGAGCTGAGCGTGCCGTTACTAGCGCCGTGCGAATTGGGCAGTCCTCTACCCCAAATTCTTGTTGAATCCGGTGCAAAGACGCTAAAAACTGCTTAAACGGCCCGCCTTTTAATGGCTCTTTTGCCGCTCTTTTTTCACTTTCACTGAATGCTCCAAGCCCTTGTTTTTTATAGATTATTTCCGCCTCATCAGAAAACAAAACGGCATCACCATCAAATGCAACTTTCAATTCTCGATGAGTTTGTTCTTTGATGTGAGGTTTAGAAACAATAGTGGCGGCAGCATAACCAGACTCCAGTGCTTTTCTGACATCTTCAGCGTTAGTCGATAAAAACAGCTGTGCATTAAACGCTGATACATATTGATAAGGCGTTCTACCGCCAGTAAATGCTGCGCGGGTAATAGCTAAGTTGTGGGCTTCAATTGAATTAAAGATCCGAAGACCAGTGTCTGCACTGTTACGAGACACCAACACGACTTCTACTTTTGGCGATTTTGCGGTGCCTTGGGTATTTAAAGACAATAATTTTTGCACTAGGTAAAACGCAGAACCAGGATTAAGAGCTTCATCTTCATGCTCAATTTGATAATCTGAATAGGCTTGTACGCCCTCTTTGGTAAAAATTTCGTGGCTCTCAGCTAAATCAAATAGGGCTGTTGAGCTAATAGCGACGACTAGCTTATCACTTAAAGTTGTTGCCATAGTTTAAAAATCTCTCTTAATTTACTGATAAATAGCACAAAATTTGATTTTGCATCTATAATTTTTGAAACGCAACCACACTTAAAAATTACACTTGGTCACCAATTAATGACTGATTACTTAAAGAAAACAGCATTAATCATAGAGGATTTTGCTGAATTCGCTCGCTCACTTAAAGCGATGCTCAACGAAATAGGTATTGTTCAAGTTGATTTGGTCAATAGTGGCGAATCGGCAATAAGAGCCTGCGATGAAAAGCTCTATGACATTATTTTATCCGATTATAATTTAGGGCATGGTAAAAATGGCATGCAAGTGCTTGAAGAACTCCACTTTAACAAACGCGTTCGCTCTGATGCAGTGTTCATTATGACCACCGCTGAAAATACCACAGCTATGGTAATGGGTGCCTTAGAAAATCAGCCCGACTCCTATTTAACCAAGCCATTTAACAGTGCATCGCTTCGTTCAAGACTCAGCAAGTTGATTCAAAAAAAAGAAGCGCTATCAAAACTCTATCAACTTATTGATAAGGGGCAACTCAATAAAGCTCTTGAACTGACCGAACAGCTGAAAGAATCGTATCCTAAGTATAAAATGACCATTTTAAAACTTGAGTCAGACTGCCTTGTTAGAAAAAATAAATTTTCTGAGGCGGCTAATCTTTTTCAAAGCGTTATTGATGATCGCCCTATTCCTTGGGCTATGATAGGGCTTGCAAAATGCTGCTTAGCCAAAAGAGAATATGATCAAGCAGAAACCGTACTAAAAGACACGATTCAAAACTTTCCAATGATTCTTGAAGCTTACGATTTATTAGCACAATGCCAGCTCAAACTTGGTCAAAAACAAGAAGCGCAGGATACTTTAGAAAGTGCTGTCGCAAAGTCCCCCAATGTAATAAAACGTCAAACTCAGCTTGGTGAAATCGCTTCAGAAAATGAACAGTTCGATCGTGCCTTAAAAGCTTTTAAACAAACCATTCGCTTAGGCAATAATTCTGTTTTTAAATCACCTGACTCCTACCTAAACTACAGCAACACAGTCAGTAAAAAAGTGACTCAAAGTGATGAATCGACTAATAAAACTGTGATATTTGAAGCAGAAGAGTTTCTAAAAGATTTTTATAAAGAATATAAAGATGATCGTGTATGTAAGTTACGAGGAACTGTTGCAGAAGGCAATCTTCTTAGAGTACAAGGTCGACAGGAAGAAGCCCAGCTGTGTATGAAGTCTGCGCAAAAACAATATCAAAACATAGATACTATGCTCTCTTCTAAATCTGGATTCGAATTAGCCATTGGCATGAAAAATTTAGGCGATGAAGAAACCGCTGAAGCCATTTTAAAAGACACCGTTGAGCACAATTTTGAAGACTCTGAGTTTTTGGAAAAGGCGTTGCCATTTTTAAAAGACCACTCAGTGCTAGAGCAAGGTAAAAAGGCACATAAATTAAACTCACAAGGAATTCGATTTTTTGAACAAAAAGAGTTTTCTAAAGCAATAGAATGTTTTTATGCGGCCATAGATACAGCACCCAAAAATGTCTCAATCATATTGAATACGGTGCAAGTGTTATTGAAAATGCATCAATCAGGCCAAGCCGACGACTCAATCGTTGATAAGTGTTTAAGTTTTCTAACACGCATTAATAACATGAGCCACGAAGACCATCGTTACCATCGTTTTCAAGAGTTATTTCGTTTAGCTCGTTCATTACAACTGCCGGACACTTTTTAGTATGCCAAATGAATCCGAACATTTAGACTTTTCTCTGATCTTAGCTTCAGCGGTTCATGATATGAAAAACTCTTTGAGCCTGTTAGTTAATGCCGTAAACGAGCTAAATCAGAGATATCCTTGCGAAGAGCAAGAAGACCGACGAAAACATGCTATTTTACAATATGAATCCAATCGTTTGAACGCGGCACTGGTGCAACTGCTTGGAATTTATAAGCTTGACAACCAGCAATTACCGATCAATTTAAATTATTTTGACGTTGATGACTTTTTATCCGATCAAGTTGCCGCGTTCCAACCGTTACTCGAAGCAAAAAGCATTGGAATTGATACAGATATTGAAGAAGATTTGGATGGATGCTTCGATACAGATCTAATTGCAACGGTTATTAATAATGTCATTGGCAATGCAATAAGATATACAAAAAATAAAATTTTAATCTCCGCCTACTTTGACTCAGGATTAGTTATTGAAATCAACGATGATGGATTAGGTTATCCAAAAGCCATGCTCGATAATCAACAAAACTTTATAAAGTCTATTGATTATTCCACCGGTAGCACTGGCTTAGGATTGTATTTTGCAGGTAAAATCGCGGAATATCATAAAAAAGGCAATACTTCAGGTTCTATTGAACTTGCTAACGGTGGCAGGCTTGGCGGTGGAGTTTTTAGAATTCGACTGCCTTAACACAAAATAGATTGGGTTTTCTCAATGGATACAACTTTTATCATAATTTCCGTAGTTATACTGCTTATCGGTGGTGTCGCTTTTAGTGGTTACTTTCAGTTTAGAGAACAACAAAAAGCCGAGAAGCGTCAAAAAGTAGCAAAGCTTCGGTTTCGAGCTCGTGAAGGTCAAGAATTACATGATGCTTTTTTTGAAGAACCCATTGGACCCAACGCCAGAAAAGTCATATTACAATATGTAGAAAGAAATATAAGAGCCGCGCTGCAAGTAGACCCGAATCAACAAGATCTTCGCCAATCGCTAGAAATGCTAGCTCAAAAAATTAATTCACCTGAAGTCCCTGCTGACTCTCAGAAAATGAATTACTCAGGTGAACCGCAAGAGTTAATGAATCGATTAAACCGAATAAGAAAATTAATGAAGTTTATTCATAGAATTGGCAAAGTCCCAGGCATAGATATGTCGACGGCAAGCCAAGCTTTAGCCTATCTTAAGCAACTATATTTAAATATGCAGATAAGAACATTCATGATTGCAGGTCAGCAGAAACAGGCTGAAAAGAATGCTTTACATGCGATGCAATATTATGACAACGCAAAGAAATTATTATTACGGCAAAATATTGCTAAACCAGAAACACAAGAGCTATTAAAAGAACTCGAACGCTTGGAGTCTGAAATAAAGAATGAAGTTAAGGCCCCGTCATTTGATGATTTGGAGCAACTCGATGAAGAAGATAGCTCGATTGATTTAGGTGATAGCAACGATCTATTTCAACCTAAAAAGAAATGGTAGCGCAGTTTTATAACAACAAAAAAACACTACAGAAAAGAACCGTTACTTAGCGAGCATTTGGTTTACCGAGTGAAATAGAAACGCGTTTTTTTCGTCAATTTCCGAAAGCCAAATATGGGCCGATCGAATAGTTTCTTTTAATTCTTCAAGATCTCTTGCTTTATCATCATTTAGGTTCACCCATTCTTTGTTGGAGTATTCTATTAATGATTCAGAGAAATCAAAAATCAAATCAAAACAAACGCCTAAAAGAGCCTCTTTAACAGTATTGTCAGTTAAATGAATGATAGGTTTCTTACTAGTCACAGAGCGCTGTTGCTTTGCCATTAATGCTAAAACACCAATTGCAGTACTATCTAAATGCACCGCATTGTACAAATCTAGTACATAGACTTGTTTAGTGTCCTTAAGTGCCTCTACAAACTGATGGAGCTTTGCAACTTCGCTATAACGAATATCGCCAGCAAATCTAAAAAGATGGACATGCTCAAGTTGCGCATATTCAATTAAATGCTTATTCGTCATCTAATTTTGATACTCTAAAAAATGTGGCATCGTCACTAAGCGACAATTTTTTATTTATTTTTAACTGTTCAATCATATCCTGAACACTCAAAAAGTTTTCAAATGGAAGCTTAAGTAACGACTCTTCTTTTACAGCGCCAGGCTCTTCACTTAAGCATTCAAGTACTCCATCTGAAAACATATAAATACAATAAGGCGTGGTCAGCGCAATCTGATGAGTTTCCCAAGTAGCCCAATCAAACATCCCGATTGGAAACCCGCGATCTTTGAGTAAAATAATTTCGTTACTTAATTGAATAATCGGTCTAGGAAAATGTCCTGCAATAGCATAATCGAGCAAGTGGGTACTTGTATCAATCACTCCATAAACCAATGTAATATGCTTTTCTACATTAGCTTCGATCAGCTCTTTGTTTAAGTATTCTATTACACGACTTGGCTCTAAAGCTAACTGACTCTTTCCACTGCGATAATCGCGCAAAGGCTGATTGATAAACGACTTTAACATCATAGTGACAAAAGCCGCGGCAGAACCATGCCCACTAACATCAGCAATATAAAAGCCTACATGCTGTTGATCAATTTCAAAATAATCTAAAAAGTCCCCTGATACATTGAGCGAAGGAATTACTGCATGATTAAAATTGACACCTTGAATATATTGATTCGGTTCAGGTAAAAGCTGAATTTGCGCCCTCCTACCTGCCTCTTGATCTTCTTGTAACAGAGCCAAATGATTTTGTAGTTCTCGGTTGGCGTTTTCTAGCTCAGCTTTAATTTGTTGATTCTGTTTTTCTAACTCTCTTTTACTTAAAGATTGCCTAACAGCATGACCAAGCACCTCAAGGTCAGTAATAGGTTTGATCAAATAGTCAACCGCACCTAATCGCAAAGCTTCGACAACATCGGAAATCATTCCAGCTCCAGAAATCATAATAACAGGAGTATCTGGACAGCGTTCTGAAATTGAACTCAATACGTCCATTCCACTGATTTCTGGCATACGCAGGTCGCACAATACAATGTCGGGAAACGAGTCAAAGAAAATCTCTAATCCTTTAATACCAGTTTCCGATTCTAGAACATCGTAACCACAATCTTCTAAATACATCACAATACTCTGACGAACCAAAGGGTCGTCGTCAATCACGAGTACAGAATGAACTTTATCTGAACCGTTGCGATGCAATGAAGTGTTAGAAAGTTGCGGATCCAAATGACGGCCTTTTAAGGGATATTTTTACTATATTCATAAGTCTTACGCAGATAATAGAACAAAATACGCAATTTTAAAGTGTACAACTGGTACATTTTACAATAAAAATCAGTTTAAAATAATCTATTGGAATACCTTGACCATTCACTTGTACGCTTTCGTAAAAAACCCAAGATATAGTTTATTTTTAAACCAAATACGCAAAATTTAGTGGTTGACCGCATCCTTATCTTTACTTATAGTCGCTAAAGTAAAGACGCTTACAACTTAAAAAAGGGGTGTGATATGTCTTCCTTAGAAAGAGAATATGAAGAAAAACGCGATTTCATTCGCATGTTCGTTGATGCCAAGGTTGAAATCACCGATCCGGCATCTGGAAATGAATGTGAGGGCGAAAGCATTAATTTAAGTGCTGGAGGCGTTGCTTTTACAAGCCCTACCCCCTTTGAGATCAACACTACATTACAAGTTAAAGTCAGCTCTTTGCAATCAAAGCTTCCACCATTAACCGCTGATTTAAATGTAATTCGCTGCGAAAAAACAGCTAATAATCTGTATGAGATAGCAGGCTCTATCGCAAATGTCAGATAATTTAAAATAGCTTTATTTTAAATTAATGAATTTAGTCGCAGTTTTCGACTAAAAAAACCAATAAACTCACCTACAACCTCAATTAAAAGGTGAGTTTATGAGAGCTTCTTCTTCAATCCAATCGGACTTTAAAGATCCTTTACTGTATGTTCCTCTTATTTTTATTGTTGGTTTGTTCTTATCGTTATAAACATTCCTTCGTAATCATTGTTAGCATTCTTCGTATTCAGGATCACATTCGAACGCATCATCAAACGGCATGTTGCCATCGTTAACTTTAAACTCGCGATTTTGCAAATAGGCGTCTCTTATAAACGAATATTCATCTAATGCATTTTCTAATTGAGACTCTAACTCAAGTAATGACGCCCTTTTCAACAGTAACCGTGTCACTTTAAAACCGTAACGACTAGATTCATGATTCACATAAGTCAACAAATCTAAACGGTCATCTGGATATAAGCCGGCAGTATCTCTAATGGTTGATGGACCTAAAAACGGAAGCATTACGTAAGAGCCAGATCCTACCCCCCAAACAGCTAGCGTTTGTCCAAAATCTTCATCATGTTTTTCTAATCCCATTGCCGTTGCTGGATCAAAAAATCCCGCAAGACCTAAGGTTGAGTTGATAATAAATCGACCTAAATCTGAAGTCGCATCTAAAAATTTTGCTTGTAGTAAGTTATTAACCGCATTCGATACATCACCAATATTGGCGAAAAAGTTATCAAGTCCTGTTTCTAAGGGATCAGGTGTAACGGCCTGATACCCTTTAGCAACTGGTTGTAATACCGCTTTATCGAGCGCACGATTAAAGCTATATACTTTGCGATTAGCACTTTCATATGGGTCATCTGGATTTGGCCCAATCGCACAGGCACTGATTAATAATAAAGCAACTAATAGAGATGAAAGACGCATTGTGTATCCCTTAATAAAATCAGCTCGCATTATAAGAGGATAAGCAAAATTGTTCTACGCAATGCACTCATATTTACGCTGATAGAATATTTAATTTAACTGCGAATAATGGTTGAGAAACCACCATAAATTAATCGTTTCCCATCAAACGGCATTGGATTCTCAGAAGGGTTCATACGCGGATCTTCCATCAATTGCTTCCACCCCTCATCACGAACTTGTTTTGATGGCCAAACCACCCATGAGAAGACGACTGCTTCATTGTCTTTAATCTTTACCGCTTTTGGAAACGAAGTCAGCTCTCCCTCTGGAACATCATCTGCCCAGCTCTCAACAACCTCTATTGCGCCATATTCCTTAAAAACTTCAGCCATTTTTTCAGCTTGAGCAATATATTTTTGTTTATTTTCGACAGGAACTGGAACGATATAACCATCAACGTATGACATAAACTGCTCCTATTTAATTAAAATGATTGTTCAAGGTAGACCTTAACTATATTACTTTTTTATCCTATACAAATGATATTGCGCTTTATAAGATCATTTAGAATTGTTCTACCATTTGAAATAATTGACTGTTCAGAAACTTGCGGCAAACTTTTAGCCAATTTTTTTAACAAGGTTTTTCCTTTAATCCCGTCATTATCTGATAATAAATTTAGCAATTTATAAGTTACTGCATTAATCAGTGTAAAGTCGACATCATCGTTACTTTTACGGTAAACCACAATAAAAGTAGCCGACGAATTAGGTTCAGTAGGAATATAGTCTTTCGAAATTAAATGTACTTCAAATTGATAAACTAAAGGCCAAGCTAGCGGTGAGAGATTCAGTGATAACTCGGTAATTTCATCGGGATTAATTAAGTCGATAGTGCTGATTTGCTCTGTAGAAATCATGAGCGCCAGTTCAACCCACTCATAGTGTGCTAGCTCTAAAACAAAAGGATACTTTTTACTTAATTCAGAGGTATGGGAAGATAAAAACTCAATAAATTCTTCCGCAATTTTAGAAAAATACGGCGTTTCGGCTCGGTGATGAATTAAAAACTCCCGAATTAACGCTTTCCACTCAAAATCCTCATATAACGAGCATAAAATTGGAAATGTATTGCTAATAAACCCCTCAACATTACCAAAAATCAATTCTTGATAGACTGCTAAGCGGCGTTGTTCAATTCCAACATTGTTTTCGAGAGTGGGGTTACGGATGAGCGAGCAAAAGTGCTTTTGTTTTTGAATCAAATCCATTTCATTAACCATTTGCTTGTCTGTCCAAAGCGCTGATTTCATTTTGAATAGCTTGAATTCGATTAACCTCTAAAATCATATCATCAAGTGAAGGGATATTAAAATCTCGCTCCAACAAGGTTGGGAAAACACCATGAGTATGATAAGTAAACTTAAGTAACTCCCAGACATCTTCTTTTACATTTGCGCCATGAGTATCAATTTTAAGATCATCCGCTTCATCAAAGTGCCCCGCTATGTGACCATAAACAACTCTATCAGAGGGCAAGCCCTCAATAAATTTTTTTGCATCGTAACAATGATTAATGGAATTAACGTACACATTATTAATGTCTAACAATAACTCACAATCAGATTGAGCTAACACCGCGTTTATGAAATCAAGCTCTGACATTTCTTTAAACGGTGCTGCGTAATATGAAGCATTTTCTAGCACTAATTTATGACCTAAAATATCTTGAGCTTGCATGATCCTTTTACTTACATGATCAACAGCTTCTTCTGTAAAAGGAATAGGTAACAAATCATACAAGTGGCCATCATCTGCGCAATAGGTTAGATGTTCTGAATAAATGGAAACATTATGCTCTTGCATAAGGCCTTTAACTGCCAATAACAGATCTTTATCGAGTGGAGTAAAACCGCCAATGGATAAGGAAAGTCCGTGAAAAACAATAGGATATTGTTCTGACAAAACCTTAAACTTCTTACCTAGCCGGCCTCCAATATTGATCCAGTTTTCAGGAGCTACTTCTAAGAAGTTAATCTCGGAACGATGGCGCAAAGCCAACTCCGACATAAAATCACGTCGAAGTCCAAGCCCTGCACCATGTAGATTATGAGTAGACAGCATCAGGTACTAGCTTAATTGCTTGCACCACACTTTCCTTCACCGTCTTTTTTAGACTCACCGCACTTACCCTCGCCGCATTTGCCTTCCTTGTGTTTTTTCTCTTTTTTGCCTTCGCCGCATTTACCTTCACCGCATTTGCCTTCTTTGTGCTTTTTACCTTCACCGCACTTTCCTTCACCGCATTTGCCTTCTTTATCTTTGGCTTCTCCACATTTGCCCTCGCCGCACTTGCCTTCTTTATCTTTAGCTTCACCGCATTTGCCTTCGCCACATTTACCTTCTTTTTCTTTTTTAGACTCACCACACTTGCCTTCTTTATCCTTGTGACCATCTAAAAAATGAGAAAGAGCATAACCAGCAGACATATCAGTTAATTCAAAAGGGTTTTCATTGGCGTTAAGCATGGTGGTACCAACTGAAGCCGCTAAACTAGCGCCAACAACTGTTGCTAAAGTTTTAATCTTCTTATTCATAATTACTATCTCCAAAAAGTGAATTTAAAATAATCCAAGAATAGTTGGACTAACCTTAAGACCCAGTATCCAATGCTATTTTACACACGACTCCTGAACGAAAGGAATTTAATGCGTTTTCTAAACAGCTTATTATTAGATTTGCAGTAAAAAGATGCCCTAAATGCGAGCAATATACAAGGTACTAAGTGAGATTTAGTTCAATTTATTAGGACTAACCTATTCATTTTATTGGAAATAATGGATTCTTAATCCACTTTAATTTATTTTCATATTGATCACCAATGGAATGGCTTCCGTGTTATTTTTTGTTACAGTAACAACATCACTGGTTATATCACCTGTCTCAGCCTTAGGCATTCCACTTAATGAAATTCTTGCTGACACCTTAATACTATCCATTTGAGATAATTTTCTGGTGGGTATCATAGCGTCAACATCTGTTAAAGTGACGCTTATAGGTAAATCGGCAACTGCAAAGCGCTTTACCGCAACAGGAGCAGGCATACCATCATCGCCTAAAGCAATAACAAATACAGTGAGCTTTGGCGATAAATGCTTGAACTGTTCAGAAAGTGACACATCCAACCTTACTTCATTTGAATCAACTTTAGGTGAATTATGAATAGCTTCCATTTGCTCAGCTTGAGCAATTTGCTGCTTTAGCATTTCAATACCTTTTCCAGTACTCTCTCCCCTCAATTCACGAAGCGAAATCACTCGTTGCCAATATTGAATTGCTTGAGCATAAAGCCCTTTTTGAAAACTTAAAAAACCAGAAAAAGTTAATGCGGACTCATGATTAGGGTTTTGATGGAGAACTCTAGATAACATATTTGATGCTTTATTCGATGTCGCTTCGGAATTAAACATTAACAGCATTTGAACGAGCGAAAGCTCTGTTGATTCGGAAATTGCAAATTTCTGCGCTCTTTCAATTGACTGAAGCATCAACTCTTCGGCTCCGACATAACCTAATACCTGCGCAAGCTGAACCCACTCTTCAGATGTCGCATCCTTATGAGCTGCTTTAGTGCGAAATATAAGCATTAATTCTTGCGGAGATAAAGACTCCATCCATTTTGATTGAGCTTCGGGGTCAGAAGTTAAACTTTTTTCAGTGTTGATTAGATCTTGCCAGTGAATATACGACTTCCATTCTGACCCAGCGATGTAAATTATAAACGCTAAAGCTAAACCTGAAATCATAGCGACAACCGCAAATGAACTTTGAGCACCAGATACGCCATAAGATTCGACTGAATCCGCATCAGACAATAAATTTTTTTGCAGCTCAACCTTAAGTTGATTGGCTAAAGCTTGGTTAATAATATTATTTGACAAGTCTTGATCTATTTCTGCCAACCTCTGTTGATACATGGTTTTGTTAAGCTCTTGTCTTGATAACCCAATAGATAAACGAGTTTTTCGATTAAGCACAATAAACAGAAAAAAAGTAATTAAGATGAAAAGTAAAATCCAAAACCAAAGCATATTACTTTTCCTTTTTTAAACTGCTTGATAACAGCTGTTGTATTTTCTGACTATCTTCAATAGAAAGAGTAACTTCCGAATCTCTAGCTTTCTTTTTCACTCTGAAAGCAATAAAAATAATGACAACTACTATCAACAAAATAGGTCCATACCAAATAACTAAATTAGCTCCCTTTACCGGAGGTTCGTACAGGATAAATTCTCCATATCGAGCTTGTAAAAAGGCTTTAATCTCTTGATTGGAGTGACCAGCCAACACTTTTTCATACACAATATTTCTAAGGTCTTCCGAAATGCCTGCATTAGAATCAGCTATAGATTGATTCAGACATTTTGGACAACGAAGCTCTTCCGTTAACTGCTCAAAGCGAGCTTTTTGTTCTAGAGTATCAAACTTAAGTACTTCTGATGAAAAAACAACAGCACTCATTAGCGCAATGAATAAAATTGAAATAGAGCTTTTAATCATTGTTGATGCCACCTTCAATTAATGGTTTTACATCTTGCTCAAAAATGGCTTTAGTAAACTCACCAATGCGGTGATAAACCACTTGCCCATCGGGAGAGATCACAAACGTCTCCGGAGCTGCGGTGATCCCCATTTCAATAGCGATGTATCCTTTAGGATCAAAAAAGGAATAAATATAAGGATTACCTTTTGCGTCTAAAAACTTAAACGCATCTTTTTTTGAGTCTTTATAATTTACTCCAATAATCGGGACACCTTGCTGTTTCAACTCCATTAAATACGGATGCTCGGCATAGCAAGTTGGACACCATGATCCCCAAAAGTTGAGTAAATAAAAAGAACCTCGAATGGATTCGCTCGATCTTTTTTCATCGGTATAAAGATCAGCACTTTCAAAAATGGGCAATGGCTTTGCAACTCGCATAGATGGCGCTTGAGTTTTATGACTTAAAGAAAAGAAAAACAATCCACCTAATAGCAATAATACAATCCCAATTGGCAGTGCTATTTGCAGTCTTTTTGACAGAAAACTCATGAGCTTTCCTTAACTCGATAACGTTTATCTGTAGTCGCCAATAAACCACCAAGTGCCATGAATATAGCACCTAACCAAATCCATCGAATAAAGGCTTTGATATAGATTCTTACCGACCAATCGCCATCACCTAACGGCTCTCCTAGAGAAATATAAAAATCTCTAAAAAAGCCTGAATCAATGCCTGCTTCTGTCATTACCTGCCCAGATGCTGTGTATTGTCTTTTTTCTGAATGCATTTCCCAACTTTTTCCCGCAGACTCAACTAAAAACTCTCCACGAGTCGCAGTATAATTCGGTCCTTTAATTTGTCGAGTTCCCTTAAAGGTAACGGCCCAATCATTTGAGGTGAATGACTCGTTACTACCCAATCGTATCAAGTGCTCGTCACTCACCAAAGAAACAACGACAATACCGGTTAAAGTCATAGCCAAACCAAAATGTGCCAGTTGCATACCCCAGTATCCATTACCCACTCTTTTAAGCGCGGAATACCACTGCTCTCCTTGACTTATTTTATTAAATACATCGGTAACAATTGATGAAACTATCCAAATAGAAATCACCACACCAGCCCAAATAACGACCGAATGTTGCTGATATATAAAGTATCCAAAAACCACTAAAAGCAATGATTGAAGTACGAGCATTTGCTGTAATCGTTTAACTAGCATTTTCCTCGACTGCTTTTTCCATTGAAGCCAATGACCAAAACCGAGTAATGCCAATAGTGGTAAAAAGAATACAGGGAATACTTGATTAAAATAAGGAGCGCCGACACTGACAGATTGCTCAAACGCTTCCATTATAAGCGGAAATAAGGTGCCTAAAAACACCACGATAAAAGCAAAGCAAAGCAGTAAATTATTAAAAAGCAAAGCCACTTCTTTGGATATCCAAGAAAATTGAATATTGCTTTTTATCTCTGCACTTCTATACACAAATAAACCTAAAGATGCTACAACCACTATTCCCATAAATATAAGAATATATAATCCTCGTACCGGATCTTGAGCGAAGGAATGTACTGAAGTGATAACACCTGAACGAACAATAAACGTTCCTAGCAAGCTTAAACTAAAAGTTAACAAAGCCAGAAACACAGTCCAAGACTTAAAACCCCCGCGCTTTTCACTCACTGCTAAAGAATGTAAAAGTGCCGTACCCGTTAGCCAAGGCATAAAGCTCGCGTTTTCAACAGGATCCCAAAACCACCAGCCGCCCCAGCCGAGTTCATAGTAGGCCCACCAGCTTCCTAACATAATCCCAATGGTTAAAAACACCCAGGCTAGAGTTGTCCAAGGCCGACTCCATCTAGCCCAAGCACTATCTAATTGACCAGAAATAAGTGCGGCAATAGAAAAAGCAAACGCCACAGAAAACCCAACATAACCCATATACAAAAATGGAGGATGAATAATAAAACCGATGTCTTGTAATAACGGATTCAAATCGCGTCCATCTATTGGATAAAATGGTAACAGTCGTTCAAATGGATTTGATGTAAACAAAGAAAAAGAAATAAACCCTAAGGTAATCATTGCCATTACGGCTAATACGAGGGATGTAGCTTGTATTGGTAAAGTTCGACTAAATAAGGCCACCGCTGCTGACCAACCAGTCAGAGTTAAAATCCAAAGCAGCATAGATCCTTCATGCGCCCCCCATACCGCACAGAATTTATAGAACAACGGTAAATCGCTGTAAGAATGTGATGCTATATAACTTACAGTAAAGTCATCAGTCACAAATCCGTAAACAAGACCTGAAAATGAAATGAAAATCAAAAAAAACAAAACTAATGAAAACGGTATTGCCGAACTTTGTAAACGCAAATCTTGTTTTATGTAACCAACTACGGGCACTATTGCGGCAAAAATTGCGACAGTAAAAGCTAAAATTAAAGCAAAATGAGCTACTTCTATAATCATGTTTTTTACTTATGGTTGTTTTGGTACTTTATGACCTGACTTTTCTAATGCTCTAGCAACTTCAGGCGGCATATAATTTTCGTCGTGTTTTGCTAGTACACTCGAAGCTTCAAACTCTAAATTTTGATTTAACTTACCAGTTGCCACTATTCCTTGGCCTTCTTTAAACAAATCAGGTAATACGTCATTAAAATGAATCTTTAAAGTGGATTGATGATCACTGATTTCAAACGAAACTTTTAATGAATCGTTATTTCTTGTAACACTTCCTACTACGACCATTCCACCCACTTTAATTGACTTGTCAATTGGAGCTTTACCGGCTGTCACGTCAGCTGGCTGATAAAATAAATTAATATTTTCGGACATGGCATAAAGCACAAGACCAATTGCCACTCCTACTCCAGTTACACTAATAAGAATAGTCAGTAACCGCTTTTTTCTTTGTGGATTCATAAAACTACGCTTAATCCTCTTCTGAACGACTTAATAAATCTTTTCGTAAATAGAAACGCTGAATTTTTTGCCCAAGTTGTTTTCGAGCAACAATGGGATATATAACAAGTGCCAGCAAAACTACTGCACAGATAAAATAAGCCCAAAACACAAACACCCAGTGGTTTAAACTAAATGAAGACAACATCATGAATTGGTTACCTCTTCTTTCACCCAGCTACTTTCCTTTTCTCGCCACAAAATAATGTTGCGCAAATTTGGTAGTAATACCGAAACGAAGAATAACTTAAAACTCACAATCATAATGAGAAGTGGCCATAACATTGAAGAATCAATCGAGGGCTTTTCTAGCTTCGATAAGGAAGCTGGCTGGTGCAAGCTATTCCACCATTCAACCGAATAATGAATAATTGGGAGGTTAACCACCCCTACCATTGCAATAATTGCCGCTGCCTTATCGGCTTTCTTAAAGTCTTCTATAGAATGAAACAAAGCCATATGACCGATGTAAAGAAACAATAAGATCAATTCGGAAGTTAGTCGAGCATCAAATACCCAATAAGTCCCCCATGTAGGTCTACCCCACAAAGAACCTGTCACTAAGGCTAAAAAAGTAAATGCAGCACCAATAGGTGAGCAAGCTATTGAGGTCATAAAGGCCATTTTCATTCGCCACACCATGCCAATTGCGGCCGTTACCGCCATGACAAAATAAATCATCATTGATAAATAAGCGGCAGGTACATGAATATACATGATCCGTTGAGATTCACCTTGATAGTAATCAGCCGGCGCATAAACCAAGCCCCAAATAGACCCTACAGCCAAACCGATAAAGGTTAAACCCCAAACATATGGCTGCCATTTTCCAGCAGTTTGATAAAACCACTTTGGAGAACCTAATCTAAAAAACCAAGACCAATTCATTACACTTAATCACTCATTGAAACTTTTAACGCAGCACCTGCGGCCCAAGGAGCCAATGCTAAGGTTAACAACAAAGCAGCGGCCAACAATGCAAGCTGTCCATTTGCCGACATTCCCATAGAATACGCTTGAATTGCCATAGTGGCATACAGCAAAATTGGAATATAGAGCGGCAAAACCAGTAGTGTCAGTAACAAACCACCCTTTTTCAATCCAACGGTTATTGCCATGCCAATAGCGGCAATAAAGCACATAGTTGGCGTTCCAAGTACTAAACTAATCATCAAAATCCAGTAAGCATCAGGCTCAAGGTTTAACATCATCGCCATTAACGGCGAAAGTAAAATTAAAGGTAACCCTGTTACTAACCAATTGGCGGTAGCTTTGGCAAAAACGATTGACGTGGCCGAAGCGCCAGATAGCATCAATTGAAGTAGGCTACCGTCTTCAAAATCTTCTCTGTAAAGTGAATCGAGCGATAACAATATTGCTAATAAAGATGTAACCCAAATAACACCTGGCGCTATTTGTCGCAAAAAACTACTTTCTGGCGATATTCCCAATGGAAACAAGGTACAAACGACTAAAAAGAAAAAGACCGGATTTAAAAAGTCAGCTTTTTTACGAAAACTTAGGGTCAACTCTCTTTTTAAAAGCAAAATAAACACTATCTAATCCAGAGTGATTTCTTTGACTTTTTGGTCAAATCTAATTTCTTCATGAGAAGTGAATATCACCCCTCCACCCTTCTCTACATGCTGTTCGATAAGCTCAACAAGCCAAGCTTTAGCGCCAATATCAAGCGCAACGAAAGGCTCGTCAAGTAACCACAAACTAGCTGGCTCAAGTAACAATCGAGCAATCGCTATACGACGTTGCTGTCCTTGAGATAAGTGACAGGCAAACTCATGCTCAAACCCACTTAAACCCACAGCACCGATAGCTGAATGTACTTGCTTTGCTTCAGTTTGATTGGGTAATCCTCTTAATCCCAAGTAAAGCATCAAGTTTTCAAACACTGTCATTTTTGACTTAATTCCGATTTGATGACCTAGGTACAGGCTGTTTTGATGAAGATCGGATGAAAAGGACAGGGTGTTATGACCATTAAACTGAATAGCGCCGGTATCGGGCTCTAAAATTCCGCAAATACAACGCAATAGACTGGTTTTGCCTTTGCCATTTGCGCCTTTAAGTTGCCATATTTCACCGTTAGATACGCAAAAGTTGAGGTGTTTAAACAACAGCCTCTCCCCTCTAATTAGAGATATGTTTTGAGCTTCTAGCAAAAATTGGTTAAACATCAATCAATTACGGCATTTTTTATGCAACAAAATTGGCCAATAGTCTAAACTAATCTATACATTCAAGCTAATGATTTGGCTCAAAATATGTCTGAACTGTTAACTCAAATACTGCAAATATCTCGTTCAGACAGTATTTCTTATCAATCAATAAAACCTCTTATTCAATATTTATCAGCGCAACCTGTTTCCGCGGTTTTGCTCACAAAAGACAATCAAGTTCAAATAGCTATTCCAATTGATCCGGCATTGACCAAATTAATCGAACCAAAAGCAAAGCTCCCGCTTCTTTTAACTTCAACTTGGCAAAGCCAATACCAATACAACCAGACACCGCAGATTTATTCAGGAAAACTACAAATAAATATCGACGCTAATCGAATCACGGTGAACTTACCGCAAAGCGATAAGACCACACAAAATCAATGGAAAAATCTAATAAAAGAAGTCCATTCAATACTATTGCAGCCAAAACCAATCATTGAGTTTTTTATTAAACCAGCTTCAACCGACAACCTAATTAAGCTTTTTTCACAAGAGGCTCCGCAAGTAAAAAATCTTTTACAAGTAATAGCAAATGCTCCAGACAATAAGGTAGATAACAATGCTTTACTGATTAAAAAGGAGCAATCTAGCTCCCACTCTGGGACACAAAAAGAAGTGTCAAAGCCAACGAGCTTAATTAATAAAGCCTCGGAATTAAATCCAGCGCCAACTGAAACCACAAAATCCAAACTAACAGATCAGATTTTAAAGGCCTCTAGCATTAAAAATAAGCCAGAGCACGCAAGCTTATCCAGAATACAAACTGACCTTAATAAGAAAACAATCCAGACAGTAACACCCAATCAACAGGCGCTTATAAAAAGCCAAGATTTAAAAACGGATCAAACCGATAGTTTAAAGCAATTTACTAACCTTATCTCAGAACAAAAACGCTACGAGAAAATAACCTCTAAAGCGTCAACCGAAAATCAAACCAACAACAGACTTGTAATAGACAGCTCTACTAAAGGAACCAATAATTTAGAAATTCAAAAAGTAGGTTCCAAGGTAACAAACTCCCTAGCACCATTAAGATTAGACAAGCTATTAGCCACATTTTTTGAAAACAATGCTAAAGTCCAATCCTCTAACATAAAAACCTTAAATAACATCAATACGGCTAGCCAAACTGATCTAAAACAATTATTAACTCGCATCGAAAAAAATCTGAGCGCCAATCATACTTTGGGCAAACCGGTCGAAAAGGATCTTGCCATTTTAAAAAGTTTTATTAAGCAATTGCCCCAAGCAACAGAATTAAATCAGCAACAATTGCAAAAAGCCATTCAACAATCAGGTATCTTCTTTGAAGCCAATCTGTTCAAAAGCATTCTGGCTCAAAGCTCTAGTACCACGCTACTATCAAATGACTTTAAGTTTATTCTTTACACGCTCCATGGGCTAGCGAGTAAAGAATTTGAGCCACGTAGTAAAAACGAAACAAAAAGCAAGCTGAGTAATATTGCCCGATCAGCGATTAATTTAACAAAGCCAACACCTGAACAAAGACAACTAACGGAAGTTTCTACTACTGATATCGACAAAGCGCTAGCAAGAGTTTTAAAGCAACAAGTTTTTAATGCTCTCGATTATAACAATCCTCCTTGGTTGATTGATTTATTGCTTAAAGATCAAAAATCGCTTTCCCATACAGAACTTTTTATTGAAAGAGAAAAGGATCCTAACCGTCAGGGTAAGAAAACATGGCGAGTAACAATACGATTCGATCTAGAGAACTTAGGTGCATTCAAAGCCATAGCAAAATTAGAAAACAACCGACTATCGGTAAATTTTCGAGCTGAAAACATTGGCACTCAAGGATTAATCAAAGATCATTTAAATGAACTAGAAAACACCTTATTTAAATCTGGGATAGGTGTTGGAAAACTTTCTTCTGAGCACAAATCAGCTAAAGAGTTGTTAAATGAATTATCTCCTACTGATGGGGTCAATATACAAGTATGACCATCGAAAAGAATGAACAAGCTGTAGCGTTAAGCTATGATGGAAAAAATGCACCCACTGTTATAGCAAAGGGACAACAAGAACTTGCCTCAGAAATTTTAAGAATTGCGCAAGCACACGATGTTATGATCCATGAAGATCCCGTGCTGCTTGAAGTATTATTTCAATTAAACTTAGGCGATGAAATTCCCGAGCAACTCTATTTAGCAGTGGCTCAAATTATTGCTTTCGCTTACAAATTAAAAGATAAGGTGCCAAGCAAACTAGCTGAATAAACCGATAAACTTGGTATTTCTATTTGTCTTTGTTGGGCTTAGTTTCTTTCCCTTTAGGATAATGAGGCCAGTGCGGATAATAATAGTATCTGTGTGGAAAAGGCGGCCAGTAAGAGAAACCAATGTGGTGAACTTCTTTGATTTCAGACCGCTTCTTCCAAAGATGATGGCCAGATACTTTTAACACAGGGTATATGTATTTTGTCTCACCTATTTTTCCCTCAATAGTTTCGATTAACTCTCCGACAAAGGTAACTTCACGGCCTTGCTCATAAATTACAGGATCTATAAATTGAGGAACTACCGCTAGAAAACGTCCACCTGAAACATCCCCCTCTTGCGGTCTAGCTGCATGGCTTAAAGGCTTGGCGACCACTTCGATAATAGATTGATCGCTTTGGTTTTCTACTCTAGCGACAACTCCACCCCATCGCACTTTCATCGGCATATTGGAGTCTTTTGCCTGACTCAACGAAACTGGCTTAAACTCCCCATCAATTGATTTAGGGACGCTACTACAACTCATCATCAAAAGAGTTAATGTCGAAATAAGTAGTACTTTAATCATGATATTTTCCTAGGAACAGATGCAAAACAGGCATAAAACCAACTTTTTATCGATAAATCAAGATGTTAGAGGGATTTATTAGGCAAAAGTATCGATACCTATTAAATTGGATAGTTTTTCTTTATTTTGGTTCAATTCCAGTGACTGAAACTCATTAAGCGCATTTCGAGTTTTTAAGTCAAGATCTGAATCATCATCCTTACGAATCCTAAAAGACTGCTCTGAAAGGCTTTGTAAAGCCTGGGTTCTCCTTAATTGATTGTCTTGTGAGGGTTCTTTCGTTGAGTTGCCCCCTGCTTGCTCAGGGGTCTGCAGCTCAGCCTTATCATCTTGCTCATTGTTAAAACGAGAAGCGGCAGAATTGGAGTTAATCGGTAGATTATTTAGGGAGTTTATCGTTGTCATTGCAGCGCTACATCAATTTAAATACCCATAACAGTATAGACGTTTAAATAATTTATTGTACAAATTTCGCTCAAAAAGAGGTGTCGCCTAAAAGGCTTTTTTGGTCGATTTTTTTGCCACATTGTTTCTTAAATAGGTAGGTACGGCTAGTTCTGGTTCAACTTTCAGACTTTCACCTTGTTTTAATAGCGACAGATAAGCCTCGGCAGATGGCTTTAAATCAAATACAGGGCCCTCGCCTATTGCATGACTAGACTGTGTTAATTGTTGAACATAAGCATCCCAACCGGTTCCTACTTTGACTACTTTACGGTCTCCAATTAAGCCTAGCAAATCAATATTCTGATTTATAGTCTCCGGACGAGTAACCAACTCTTCTCCCATCAAACACACTTTGTCACCGCGCTTTTCATAAAGACCCCAATAAACTTCGTCCATGCGTGCATCAACAGCAACTGCGGCAACTTCAGCGCTATGTTGATGAATAGCTTGATAAGCGAGATTCTGTAACGTAGATATTCCTACAACTTGACAGTCATAACCAAACGCTAGCCCTTGTGCCGCAGCAACCGCGATACGCACACCAGTAAACGCGCCTGGTCCTTTTCCAAACACAACCAATTCAACTTCTTCATTTTCCAAACCATATTCTTTTAACAGTGTCTGCAATCTGGTTAGTAAAAGCTCGCCATGTCGTCTTGGCGCTACTTCAAAACTTGAATATATCTTGTGTTGATGCTCAATAGCCACGGAAAGCGCGTCACTTGAGGTATCTAAAGCAATTTTGATCATAGTTGTTTCAAAAACTCTTGAGTTATTTCTGCATTTCTAGTCGGTAACATTGGGGGTAAATCAGCTAGAAAAATTCTACCATACTCCTTTGAGGTGATTCGTAAATCGCCTAGCAAAAAAACGCCTTTATCGGTTACTGAGCGAATAAGCCTTCCAGCCCCTTGCTTTAAAGACATAACAGCCTCTGGAATTTGATAGTCGTAAAAAGGGTTTTGGCCTTGTTTCTTAATTGCGTTAATTCGAGCGTTATTTACAGGATCACCTGGAGATGCAAACGGCAGTTTATCAATAGCCACTAAACACAAGTCATCCCCTACAACATCAACCCCCTCCCAAAAACTAAATGTTCCTAATAAAACACTATGAGAATGTTTTTTAAATTGTTCTAATAAATAGCTTTTACTGTTTTCTCCTTGAACCCACAAATTAAACCGCGTTTCAGTTTGCAGTAATTGCGCAGCTTCATTTAACGCTTTAAAGCTAGTGAAAAGCAAAAAGCAACGTCCTTTAGCAGCATGAATGAGCGGTAATGTTCGTTCAATAAATGCTCGAGTATGATGTTGTGATTGTGGCTCAGGCAAATATCTCGGCAAATAAAAAATAGCCTGCTCTGAATAACTAAAAGGAGAGCTTAACCTAAGCTCATTATCAGCGTTAAGCCCCATTTTATTTTTAAAAAATTCAAATGTTCCATTAACCGATAAAGTAGCAGAGGTAAAAACCCAAGCAGCCTGTTTAAATGGTTTAATCGAATTAGTAAAGTTAGGAGATATATCTAAAGGCGTCGAATTTAATGCGAAAGATTTTTTAAAAATCTCTAACCATTGAACTTCTTTTTGATCAGCATTATTCAAGAATACAACCAATAGATTTTGTAATTCTATTGTTCGCTCATGTAAGTTTTCGATTTCTTGAGCCTTAATAATTATAGGCTGTAAAATTTGTCTCAATCGAGTTAACAAGTCATCAATAAGTTTAATTGAAACGCGAATATCATCATTACTTTTATAGTTATCCCATAACTCTTTTAACGACTCTGGTTCAAAACATAAACGAAAATCAGCTACGGCTTTAGTTAGTTCATTTGACAAATCACGTAAATCACTTGATTCATTCGCTTCAGTCAAATAGATATCTAAAGCATCACTTGCCAACTCACTCAGTTTTCGAGAAGTCACAGATCTACTAAAAAATAGCGAGGCAACACCTGGTAACTGATGGGCTTCATCAATGATAAATGCATCTACTTTTGGCAGTAGCTCTCCAAAGCCATCGTCCTTTAATACGATATCAGCCATCAATAAATGATGATTGACCACAACAATATCAGCCTCTAAAGCTTTTTTTCTAGCTTTAGCAACAAAGCAATCATCAAAATAGCTGCAATCAGAACCGAGGCAGTTATCTGAAGTACTGGTAATCATCGGCATTAAACCTGAAGTTTCAGTCATGAAATGCGCGGATGATAAATCTCCCGATAACGTCTTTACCTTCCAATGGTTCACCTCAGCTAGTAGTTCTACTTGCTGTTTATTCGCAAACCGACCTTCCCTTAAAGCCACTTCTAAGCGATGGTGACATAAATAATTTTGACGCCCTTTTAACAAGGCGATTTTTCGATTGGATTTTAACGCTTTAATTACGAAGGGTAAGTCAGTGTGGAACAATTGATCTTGAAGATTTTTAGTACCTGTTGATACGATGGTTTTTTTATCTAAAACAACCGCTGGCACCAAATAAGCGAAAGTTTTTCCAGTTCCTGTGCCGGCCTCTACAATAATAGTTTGTGAATTATCAAGCGCATTTTCCACAGCCTCAGTCATCTCTAGTTGCGACTGGCGCTCTTGATAATTTTTATAAAAACAAGCAAATTGGCCGTCTTTAGACAATATCGAACGTGAAGAATAAATCATAATAGATTGTTCAACATTTAGGATTTTCATCTGGCTGATGATGCCAAACCAAATCACCCATAGCCTTAAACTTTGCTACCGTCATTGAACCTCTTTTATTATTCATCTCACCTGATAACTTCTCAACTTGCTGTCTTGATAAACAATAAATAGAAACTGGGTTATATTCTTGATCGTAAATAACCAATACAACGAACGCCCAATCAGAATCCAAACTCAACTGACCAACCATTTGACGGGACTTTTTACCTGAGAAAATAACCCGACCTTTAATCAATATTTGAATTCTCTTTCCTTCAATTAATGCATAAGCCTCATTGTTTGATTCAGGTTTTTCTTCTAAGTTGAGCAAAGTGATCGCATCGAACCTCGCTAACTCAACGGTTACGGGCAATGACTGCCCAGTTTTCTGGCGGTATTCAGACGCCAACTTCCGAGTTTGGGACATCACAATAGAAAAGTCGTATACGCTCATATTAGACCTTATAATCCACTTGATGTTTCTCTTCTAACTCATCCATTTTTAGTTGGTGGTCTTCATTTTGTTGATCTGTATAAACTGCCCCCTCTATTTCGACCGATTCGTCTTGTTTGGGCTTTTCTTGTGACTGACTAAGGTGAACTGTCTCATTATCAATCAAGGGTTTAGTTTCTTGAGTAATTTCATTTATCTTTGCAGATTCTATCAATGCAAACGATTTAAACACTGGCTTTTTTGCAGAGTCAATGGGGCGTTTTAATAAATCAAAAGCAACAAAGTTTAACACCATAGTCGCCTACCAATACTAAATCGATTATTCAACCACTTCACTTTCGTCTATTTCCTTAAACTTTAACTCTTCGTACCGTAAAACCTCAAGCTCTAACAGTTCATTCATTCCATGCGCCAAAGACCTTTCAAAATCGAAATATGTTTTTTCAGGATTAACCTTCAACATGAAAAGACCAGAAGCGTGATTTGACGAAAGCCAATTAATAAAATCTATTGAAACGTGCGCAGACTGTATTCTTGAGGTACTGTCAACAACCTCAGGAAAAATCGGAGTATTAAGTACGGTGATGATAAAGTCAAACTGAAGTAATTTGCCATTACCACAATCATAAGGCCTACTCTTAATTAACTGATAAAAAGATTGTAGCGGAGAAGAAAAACTGTGGATCTCACCCGATTCCAGCATTACAAACTGATTTTCATTCCATCTACAAACCAAATCATCACCATTAATATAATCTTTAATCATCATACTAAAGTTGCCAATTGCTGCCTCAACATTAGAGTAATGTTCAGTTCTCAAAAGGCCATGATAATTATCTATAGAAATGCATACCATCATGCCTTTTGGATATTTAATATGATTATCAATTAAATATCTGTCTTCTTTATTTATCAAGGATTCAAAATAACTCCTTTCATAGAACTGCGTTATTGGATCTTTACGTTTAAATGATAATATTCTTTTTTCAAAATAATCCACTCGCTCCTTATATTCAGACAGGTGTGATTGCTGAGACAGAAGCTTTTCAGTAACTTGATTTAAATTAGACTCTAAATTCTTAACACTGTTTTTGTGTTTATCAAGCGTACTATGATAATTTGCTTTTTGCTGTTTAAGTCTTTTAACAACAAGCAAGGTTAAAAAACTAAGTAATACGGTCAATAGAAAAATATAAAAAATCTTAGCCATCGATGAGGTTAGAAAACTACCTCTTACATCCAAAGTTAAAGTTAGACTTTGATTTTGCCAATCTTTTCCATTCTGCGACACTTGAATATCTAAATAATACTGACCACTTTCCAAACCAAAAAGATTGATATTTCGTTGATAGCCTAAATCGACCCAGTCTGCAGATACACCAACAAGTCGATAACGATACTGTTGTGATGGCGCATTTAAAAAATTGACACCTGCAACAGTAATCGACAATAACTTTTCAGATGTTTGAGGTATCTCAATCTTATTATTCACTACTGGTAGTTTTTCATTACCTAAAGCAGCAGAAATCAGCCTTATCGGTGTAATGCTCTTATTCTTAATAATTTGCCGTGTTGAAAAAATGGTAACCCCATTGGTTCCTGCAAATGCAACTTTATTATGAGCTAATTGATGCCTTGCCCACATATTAAATTCACTTCCTTGCAATCCATCTGCATGCTTAAAATTA